>JAEZBP010001061.1 GCA_023427125.1 Pseudomonadota bacterium
GTAGTGGAGGAGCGTGTAGCGATAGGGCTTGAACACGACCGTGATCGGCCGCGCGTCGCGCGCGAGCGCGTCGAGGACGTGGCGCATCCCCGTGGGGTGGCTCACGTAGTCTTTCACCGCACGGAGCTCACGGCTCTCGATGGTGGTGCAGCGATTCTCGAGGCCCGTGAAGGTGCCGAGGGCCTCCGAGACGACGCTGATCTCGAGGCCGCACGAGACCGCCGCCGCGGCGGCCGCGAGCGCGTTGAGCACGTTGTGCTCGCCCGGGACGCGGAGCGCGATCGACGCGGCGCGCGCACCCTCCAAGACGAGCTCGAAGCGAGAGCCCTCGCCGACGGGCGTGACGGAAGCCGCGCTCACGCGAGCTTCTCTCGTGCGGCCGAAGCTCCATCGCTCGACGCGCACGCGGCGCGCGACCGCGCAGGCCGTCTCGCAGTCGGCGCCGAAGACGAGCCGCTCGAGCCGATCGTTCGCTTCGAACGCGTCGCCGACCTTCCGCTCGAGATCCACGATGTCGCGATAGAAGTTCAGGTGATCGAGCTCGAGGTTGTTCAGGACCGCGGCCGTCGGCCGCACGTGCGTGTGCGTGCCGTCCGACTCGTCGACCTCCGCCACCATCCACGCGCGCGAGCCGAGGCGGGCGTTGGTCTCGAAGTTCCGCAGGATCCCGCCGATCGCGAAGCCGGGCGCGAGCCCGTCGCGCTCGAAGATCCAAGCGATCATCGCCGCGACCGTCCCCTTCCCGTGGGTCCCATAGACGCCGATCGCGTGCTCGTGTGCCGCGACGAGCCAGCCGAGCGCCTCCGCGCGATGCGCGCGTCGGATCCCGAGGCGCTCGGCCTCGACCAGCTCGACATTGTCCGAGGAGACCGCGCTCGAGTACACGACCCGATCCGCGCCGTGCACCGCGGCGCGGTCGTGGCCGATGGTGACGTGCATCCCCTCGGCCTCGAGGGCGCGGGTGATGCGGGAGGACTTCGTGTCGGAGCCGCTCACGCGGACGCCGCCCGCGGCGAGCGCGCGCGCGACGGCGGACATCCCAATGCCTCCGATTCCGACGAAGTGCGCTCTCGAGACAGCGGGCGCAGACAGCAGATGTCGCATGGGGGCTAGCAGTGTACCACTCGCGTCTCCGCCGCCGGTGGAGCACCTTCGGCTCCACACGTTCGCGGGCGCCAGACGCGAACGAGGTCAACCCGCCCGCGGGCCGTCGAGCACGCAGCGGACGCCGCCGAGATCCATCTCCGCCACGCAGCGGTTGCACGCGTCGCAGCGGGTGCGCTCGAGCTCGCCGCGCTGCATGCGCAGGACCAGATCGCGATCGGCGATCAGCGCGCGGCCGAGCACCACGAAGTCGAAGCCCTCGCTCCTGGCGGTGCGCAGGCTCTCCTGGGAGACGAGCCCGCCGAGGAGCGCGACGGGCATCTGCACGGCCGCCCGCAGCGCACGCGCGAGCGGGAGGAAGAAGGCCTCCTCGAAGGGGTAGGGGCGCACGATCATCCCGCCGAGGACCCGCATGCCGAGCCGCGCGAGCAGCTCGGGCTGCGCGGAGGCCATCTCGCGCAGCGGCAGCCCGCCGCGCAAGAGATAGAAGGGCGTGCGGCTCGTGAAGCCGCCGCTCGGCTCCAGCAGATCGACGTCGCCGCTCGCCTCGATCGCGCGGGCGATCTCGATCGCGTCGTCGATCTCGAGCCCGCCGGGGAAGCCGTCCGAGAGGTTGGTCTTGGCGATGATGGCGAGGGAGCGCCCGACCGCGCGGCGCACCCGTGCGAGGATGGCGAGCGGGAGGCGCAGCCGGTTCTCGAGCGAGCCTCCGAAGCGATCCCGCCGGCGGTTGATCGCGGGCGAGAGGAACTGACTCAGGAGGTAGCCGTGCCCGAGGTGCACCTCGAGCGCGTCGAAGCCGAGCTCGGCCGCGGTCTGGGCGGCCCGCCCGAAGTCGTCGATCACGTCCTCGATGTCCTCTTCGGTCATCGCCTTCGCGAGCGGGACGCCCGACGACGCGCCGTATGCGTTGAGCGCGAGCGAGGGGCCGCGCGGCACGCGCCAGCCTCGGCCGCGCAGCTTGCTGAACATGCCGGCGTGGGCGAGCTGGAGCGAGGCCGCGCCGCCTTCGGCGTGGACGGCACGGGTGAGCTCGCGCAGCCGCTCGCACGACTCCGGGCGGAGCCAGAGCTGGTTCGGGAAGGTGCGCCCGCTCTCGCTCACCGCGCAGTACGCGACGGTCGTGAGCCCGACGCCTCCCGCCGCGAGCTCGCGATGGAAGCGCACGAGCGCGGGCGAGGCGACTCCGCCCGGGCTCATCCCCTCGTAGGTCGCGGCCTTCAGCACGCGGTTGCGAAGCTCGATCGGGCCGAGGGAGCCGGGCTCGAAGATGTCCACGGCGAGCATGGTAGCCCGATGCTCCCCTCCAGGCCTTCCATCGCGTGCTCCGAGCTCGGCGATCATCGGGCGAACCCGCGGGTCGAGGCCTCGGGCGCCGGAGGTGGCTCCTCGGGCGCGGCGCTCGGCCTTCCCGGAGCGCAGCTCGGCGGCGCCGGGCGCGGATCCCGTCAGTAGGGGCGCCGAGCGGAAAACGATCGTGACGCTGTAGCCGCTTCGCGCGGGAAGCGAAGCGGGGTACCTCCGAGGTGAAGGTGAACAACCACACCCACCCGGGTTG
>JAEZBP010001138.1 GCA_023427125.1 Pseudomonadota bacterium
GCGGCGCCCTTGATGAAGTCGCGTCGATCCATTCGCTCCCTCAGCCCGCCTCGGTGGAGGGGGGCAGCTCGTCCTCGAAGTCGTGGAACACCGGCGAGACCAGGGCGACGCCGGGGAAGCCGGCCAGCTCGTGGAGCTGCGCGCTGATGTCCGCGGTCGCTCCCTCGATCACGAACGCCGTGCGATCGCCCTCGCTCGTGCCCTCTTCGACCCGCGGATCGGCGGCGAGCCGCGCTTGGGTCGCGCGCCGCGCCTCGAGATCCTCGGTCCACCGGACGACTACGCCGACGATCGCCATCTTCGGGCGGAAAACTAGTGGCGGGCGCGACGGAAGTCGATGCAATCTCGCGCGCGGTATGAGAACGATCATCCGCCGTGCGTGCCGCGTTGGGCAGGCCCCGCGTTTGCCGGTATATCCCGCCCCGTGCACCGCCTGACCGCCCCGCCGTCCTGGTCGATGCTCGCGCCGGCGCTGGTGCTCGCCTCGGCGCTGGCCACCGCGCTGAGCTCTTGCGGCCCGAGCCCGGAGGCGACCGCGTGGCGCGAGGGCCTGGGCGCGAGCGAGGAGCGCTCGCCCGAGGACGAAGCCGCGCTCCACCCGGTGCGCATCCACGAGCCGCCCGAGCTCACCCGCCTCTCGGTGAGTGAGGGCGGGCCCGGCGTGCTCTGCTCGACCTGCCACGGCCTCGAGGCGCTCGCGCCCGAGATGCCCACGACCGACGCCGACGCCAGCGGGCCTCATGTGGGGCTGCGCCTCGCCCACGGGACGCTGGCCTGCGCCTCGTGCCACGCGCGCGAAGACATCACCGCGCTGCACCTCGCCGACGGCCAAGTGATCCCGATGCGCGAGGCGATGACGCTCTGCGCCCAGTGCCACGGCCCGCAATTTCGCGACTACCAGCACGGCTCGCACGGCGGGATGCGCGGCTACTGGGATCGCACCCGCGGCGAGCGCGAGCGCAACCACTGCGTCGACTGCCACGATCCGCACTCGCCGGCGTTCGGCACCTACCTCCCCATGCCCGCGCCGCGCGATCGCGTCCGGCCGGTGAACGCGCACCCGCGAGGAGCGGCGCATGAGTGAAGAAGTCAACCACTCGCGACGGACCCTGCTGAAGGCCGGTGGCGCCACCCTCGGCGCGCTCGCGTTCGCCCGCGTGCTCGCGCCGGTGGCCGACTTCGCCTCGGAGATCTCCGCCGACGAGTTCCTCCAGAAGCACTACAAGGAGATGACCCCGGAAGAGCTCGAGCGGGTGCTGCGCCGGATCGAGGCCGACACGCTCGAGAAGTACGGCGCCGAGGTCACGGTGCGCGACGTGCGCCCGACCGAGGGCGTGCAGTTCGGCTACGCGCTGAACCTCAGCGTGTGCATCGGCTGCCGCCAGTGCGCCGACGCCTGCCACAAGGAGAACAACCACGATCGGCGGACGAACCAGAGCTACATCCGCGTGCTCGAGATGCAGCAGGGTTCCTTCGACATGGAGCACGGCGACGCGACCTACGAGCACGCGGTGCCGCAGCCCGGCAAGTACTACATGCCGGTCCAGTGCCAGCAGTGCGACGACCCGCCGTGCGTGAAGGTGTGCCCGGTCGAGGCGACCTGGAAGGAGCGCGACGGCATCGTCGTCGTCGACTACGACTGGTGCATCGGCTGTCGCTACTGCGAGGCCGCGTGCCCCTACCACGCGCGCCGCTTCAACTGGGAGGCGCCGGAGATTCCGGCCGACGAGATCAACCCCGATCAGTCGTACCTCTCGAATCGCATCCGCCCGCAGGGCGTGATGGAGAAGTGCACCTTCTGTCTCCACCGCACCCGCGAGGGGCGCCTCCCGGCGTGCCTCGAGGCGTGCCCGACCGGCGCGCGCGTCTTCGGCAACCTGCTCGATCCGAGCTCCGAGATCCGCTGGGTGCTCGCGAACAAGCGCGTGTTCGTGCTCAAGGAAGAGCTCGGCGCGCGCCCCCGGTTCTTCTACTTCTTCGACGAGTGAGGCCGCGTCCATGAAGACACCGCCGCCGGCGAGCCCCTCGCACTTCGTGAGCTACCCCCGGTTCCTCGCGCGGGCCCTCTGGCGCGCGACCGACGGAGGTCCGGCCTTCTACGGGTGGATGACCGTGCTCAGCGCGATCGCGCTCGTCGGCACCCACGCGTGGGCCACCCAGGTGAGCGCGGGTATGGCGGTCACCGGGATGAGCGATCACGTCTCGTGGGGCTTCTACATCGCGAACTTCACGTTTGCCGTCGGCCTGGCCGCTGGCGGCGTGATGATGGTGATCCCCGCCTACCTCTACCGCGATCACGACATGCACGACGTCGTGATCGTCGGCGAGCTGCTCGCGATCGCGGCGCTGGTGATGGCGCTGCTCTTCGTGGTCGTCGACCTCGGGCGCCCCGACCGCTTCTGGCATCTCTTGCCATTCATCGGCCGCTTCAATTGGCCGCTCTCGATGCTCACGTGGGACGTGGTCGTGCTGAACGGCTACCTCGCGCTGAACCTGCACATCTGCGGGTACCTGGTCTACATGCGCTTCCTCGGCCGCAAGCCGGACCCGCGCTGGTACGTGCCCTTCGTGCTCGTCTCGATCGGGTGGGCGATCTCGGTGCACACCGTCACCGCGTTCCTCTACAGCGGCCTCGGCGGGCGGCCGTTCTGGAACTCCGCGCTGCTCGCGCCGCGCTTCCTCGCCTCCGCCTTCGTGACCGGCCCGGCGTTTATCGTGCTGCTGCTCAAGGTCGTGCGCCGCGTGACCACGTTCCGCGTGCCGGAGGGCCCGATCAAGACGCTGCTCGCCGTGATGCGGGTGACGGTCCTCGTGAACCTCTTCATGGTCGTCGCCGAGGTCTTCACCGCCTTCTACACGGGCGGCGCCCACGCCACCGCGGCGCAGTACCTCTACTTCGGCGCCCACGGCGGCCACGGCCTCGTGCCGTGGATCTGGACCGCGGTCGCTTTCAACGTGCTCGGGGCGACGGTCCTCCTCGTGCCGCCGCTCACCAAGCAGAAGGGGCTCCTCCACGCCGCGCTCGTGGCGATCTTCATCGGCGTGTGGATCGAGAAGGGGATGGGCCTCATCGTCCCCGGCTTCATCCCGAGCACCCTGCACGAGGTGGTGGAGTACACGCCGAGCCTGACCGAGTGGAAGGTGACAGCCGGGATCTGGGCCTTCGGCCTGATGATCCTGACCGTCGCCCTGAAGGTCGCCCTGCCCTGGATGCAGACGACCGAGGGCGATCGCTGAGTTGGCTGGCGGGGCTGTGGA
>JAEZBP010001169.1 GCA_023427125.1 Pseudomonadota bacterium
CCGACGAGGGCGGGGCTCGACGCGCTCCGCGCGGAGGTGGCGCGGCGCGCCGGGCGTGGCCCGGTGGAGCGCGCGCCCGAGCCCTTGAGCGCCGCGCTCGCGCCGGTCGTCGCCGAGGTCGAGGAGGTGCTCGCCGAGCTCCGGCCGGAGGACTCCGAGACCGAGCGGCGCGCGCGGGCGCTCTGGGCGCTGCTCTCGATCGGCGAGGACGAGCTCACGCACGTGCCGCCGGCCCTCCGCGCGGTGAGCGCGCGCGTGCAGGCCGAGGCCAAGGAGGCCGGGCGCGATCTCGATCGGGAGATCATCGCGGCCCGCTACGAGCGCATCGACGGCTGGGTGAAGGACGCGGTGGTCGCGCGGCCCGAGGCGTCGAGGCGCAGCCTCACGCGTCGCATCGACTCGGTCCTCACGCACCCGGTCGCCGGCTTCGCGGTCTTCGCGCTCGTCATGTACGTGCTCTTCGAGGCGCTCTTCGCGTGGTCCGAGCCGCTGGTCGCGGTGATCGAGGCGGGCGTCGGGCTCACGCAGGCGGCCGTGCGAGGGCTGATGCCGGCGGGGATCCTCCAGGACCTCTTGGTCGACGGAGTCATCGCGGGCGTGGGCAACGTGGTCGTCTTCGTGCCGCAGATCGCGCTCCTCTTCGCGTTCATCGCGGTGCTCGAGGACAGCGGCTATCTGGCGCGGGTCGCGTTCGTGATCGATCGGGTGATGAGCGGCGTCGGCCTTCACGGAAAGGCCTTCGTGCCGCTCCTGAGCGGCTTCGCGTGCGCGGTGCCCGCGGTGATGGCCACGCGCACCATCGAGAGCCGGCGCGATCGGCTGGTGACGATGCTCGCGCTGCCGCTCATGAGCTGCAGCGCGCGGCTGCCGGTGTACTCGCTCGTGATCGCCGTGGTGTTCGCCGGGGACGAGCGGGTGGGCGGCGTCCTCTCCGTCGGCGCGCTCGCGCTCTTCGCGATGTACGCGCTCAGCGTGGTCGCCACCCTGGGGGCGGCGGCCGTGCTGAAGCGCACCGCGCTGAAGGGACCGCGTCCGGCGCTCGTCCTCGAGCTCCCGCCCTACCGGATGCCGACGCTCTCGAGCTTGGTGCTCGCGGTGTGGGCGCGCGTACGGAGCTTCTTGGTGGACGCGGGGACGGTGATCCTCGCGATCACGATTGTGCTCTGGGCGCTGCTCTCGTTCCCCAAGGACGGCGCGGTGGCGCAGCGCTACGTCGAGCTGCGCGCGGAGGCGAGCGCCAGCCTGGATGGCGAGCCGCTCGACGAGCGGCTCTCCCGCCTCGACGCGCTCGAGGGGGAGGAGCAGATGCGCGAGAGCGCGGCGGGCCAGCTCGGCCGCGCGATGGAGCCCCTGATCGAGCCGCTCGGCTTCGACTGGCGGATCGGTGTCGGGCTGATCGGCTCGTTCGCCGCGCGCGAGGTGCTCGTCAGCACGCTCGGGATCGTCTGGGGCGTCGGGAGCGACGCCGACGAGGAGAGCACGCCGCTCCGCGACGCGCTGCGCGACGCGCGGCGCGACGACGGGACGCCGCTCTTCACGCCGCTCTCGGGCCTCTCGCTCATGGTCTTCTTCGTCCTCGCCGCGCAGTGCATGAGCACGCTCGCGGTGGTGCGCCGCGAGAGCGGCTCGTGGAAGTGGCCGCTCCTGATGCTCGGCTACATGACGGCGCTCGCCTACGTGGGCTCGCTCCTGACCTATCAGGTCGGCTCGCTCCTCGGGTTCACGTGAACGATCTGGCCATGAACGACCTGGTGCAGACGACCGCGGTGGTGGTCATCGAGGTGCTGGCGGTGGCGTGGCTCGTCAGCCGCTTCTGGACGCGTCGGCGATTTCGTAGGCCGCGCTTTCTGACCAAGCCCGACGTGAAGGCTTCGACCCTCGTCCGCAAGAACCGGCCCAAGATCATTCGAGATTGAGCGGGATGTTCGCGCGCTTCAGCATCTCGCGGAAGCCGTTCTTGTCACTCGCCTTCATGTAGGCCTCCTCCGGCGTGACCATGTTGGTGCTCACGTGGTGGAAGAGGTGCTCGTTCATCGTCTGCATACCCTGGTTCTTTCCAGTCTGCATGGTGCTGACGAGCTGGTAGGTCTTCCCCTCACGGATGAGGTTCGCGACGGCGCTGTTGGCGATGAGCACCTCGTAGGCGGCGACGCGTCCTCCGCCCTTGCGCTTGCAGAGCACCTGCGAGATCACGCCGCGGAGTGACTCGCTCAGCATGGTGCGGATCTGCTCCTGCCGGTCGGCGGGGAACTGATCGATGATCCGGTCGACGGTCGACGGTGCGGTCGTGGTGTGCAGCGTGCCGAAGACCAGATGGCCGGTCTCCGCCGTCTCGATCGCGATCGCGATGGTCTCGAGATCACGCATCTCGCCGACCAGCACGATGTCGGGGTCCTCGCGGAGCGCGGCGCGCAGAGCGGCCTTGAAGCTGTGGGTGTGCGTGCCGACCTCGCGCTGGTTCACGAGGCAGCGCTTGTTCTTGTGAACGAACTCGATCGGATCCTCGATCGTGATGATGTGATCGGCGCGCTTCTGGTTGACGAAGTCGATCAACGTCGCGAGCGTCGTCGACTTGCCGCTGCCGGTCGGGCCGGTGACGAGGACGAGACCCTTGGTCAGGTAGCAGAGGTCGAGCACCTGCGGAGGGATGCCGAGCTGCTCGGGCGAGAGGATCTCGAAGGGGATCTGCCGGAACACGCCGCCGATGCCCTTCCGATCGCGGAAGAGGTTGGCGCGAAAGCGCGCGCACTCCGGGATGGTGTGCGCGAAGTCGGTGTCGCTCGACTCGTCGAACTCCCGCTTGTTGCGGGGCGGCGTGATCTCGAAGAGGAGCGGCGCGAGCTCCTCCTCCTCGAGTGGGCCCCGCTCCTCGAGCGGCTGCATCTCGCCGTGCAGGCGAACCATGGGGACGACGCCGGTCGAGAGGTGGAGGTCCGAGGCCTCGAGCTGCACCATCAGGCGCAGCATCCGGTTGATCGCCGGCTCCCCCGCGACGGCGGCGATCTCCGGCCGGCGCGGGGCGCTGGCTTGAGCGGGGGACTCGAGGACGCCGACCGCCGCGGGGCGCACCGGCGCCGCGGTGATCGGCGCGATCGCGACCTCCCACTCGCGCGCCGCGATCGTGCGGACGTCGACCCGCACCTTCACGCCGCTCGTCGACTCGTGATCGAAGCTGCCTCGACCGCTGCGCCGCAGCTCGTCGAGCGCGGTGGGCGGCGCGGACTCCTGCACGAGCTGGGTGACCTGCGTGTGATCGATCGGCGTGCTTGAGGTGCGTTCGCCGGTCGGCAGCCGGAAGAGGACCGGCTGGCCGGAGGTCAGGACGATGGCGTCGGCGTTGTGGCGGACGAGGTGCTGCACGTAGAAGTCGATGCGCTTCATGTCGGCTCTTCGGGCTCGCGGGTGTCGGGCTCGCGCGTGGACGCGTCGAGCGGGCGGGTGTCGGGCTGGTCGGTGTCGAGGTCGTCGTCGGCGTCGTCGCCGGGAGGTGGCGGGATCGAGGCGAGGGCGGAGGCGATCGCCTCCTCGAGGTCGGCGGCCGGCTCGGGCTCCTCGACCTCGGTCACGGTCGGCTCGGGCGCGAGAGCGGGGCCGAGCGCGTCGATCTTCAGGGCCGCGAGCGCGTCGTCATCGGGGAGGCCCTCTTCGGTCAGGATCCCGGCGAGCGCGCCGGCCGACGCGTGCTCGGCGCCCTCGGTGTAGAGGGGCGTCTTCTTGTAGTAGGCGAGCGCGCGGACGACGAAGATCTTCGCCACCGCGGCCGCCGGCAGCGCGAGCAGCACGCCGAGGAAGCCGAAGAGCTCGCCGCCGATCATCAACGCGACGAGCACCCAGATCGCCGGCAGCCCGACCTTGTCGCCGACGATGCGCGGCGTGATCACGAAGCCCTCGAGGACCTGGATGATCCCGTAGGCGATGACGACGCCCGCGACCTGTCCCCAGCCCTGTGGGCTCAGCGCGCACATCAAGAGCGCGAGCGAGAGGGCGGTCGCGCCGCCGACGTAGGGGATGAACGAGACGAGCCCGGCCACGATGCCGATCGGGACCGCGAGCCGCACGCCACAGAGCGAGTACGCGATCGAGTAGAGCACCGCGAGGATCGCCATGACGAGCAGCTGCCCGCGCACGAACTGCCCGAGCACCTGATCGATCTCGCGCGCGACGTCGACGACGAAGGGGCGCACGCGGGCGGGCACGAGCTCGCGGATGCCCGTGGTCATCGAGTCGAAGTCGTGGAGGAGATAGAACGCGAAGACCGGGACGATGAAGAGCGTGCCGAGGACGCTGAGGAGCGAGGTGGTGCCGCCCCAGATCCAGCCGCCGATCGTCTTGAGCACCGGCGTCGCCTGCGAGGCGAGCTCTTGCGCCGAGCCACCTGCGCGCTGGCCGCTCTCGGCGGCGGCCGGCTCGAGGAGTGCGCGCAGCTCGGCGAGCGAGTGCGGGACCGGCACGCCGTACCGCGCGAGCAGCGGCTCGGCGGCGACCCGGAGCCGCTCGATGCGCGTGGGCAGCTCGCGCCCGAAGGCGGCGACCTCGTGGACGACGCCGGGCACCACGAGCAGCAGGACGAGCGTCAGCGCGGCGAGCAGCAGCGTGAGCAAGAGGACGATGCCCACCGCCCGCGGCACCCCTCGCTTCTCGAAGCGATCGACGAGCGGATCGAGGAAGTACGCGATGAGGAACGCGAAGAAGATCGGCGTGAGGACGCTCTTGAGCTCATAGATCGCGAGCCCTGCGAGCAGGACCGCGCCGAGCGCCCAGAGCATCCGCGTCGGCCGCGCCGTCAGCACGAGCCCGTTTGTACCATGCTGCGATTGCGGCTGGGCATGGGCTCGCGGTCCGGTGTACGAACCCCTCATGGCGACGCCCGACGAGCCCTCGATCGTGGTCCTCTTCGAGCCGGCGGACGATCCGGATCTGCGCGGTGTGGCGGCGGCGCTCGAGCGCGCGCGCGCGGCGCCGGTGGACGCGGACGACGAG
>JAEZBP010001187.1 GCA_023427125.1 Pseudomonadota bacterium
TCGCGGCACCATCAAGACCGCGCAGGTCATCTGCGCGGCGGGCGCGTGGAGCCCCGAGATCACGCGCACCGTCGGCGTCGAGCTGCCGAGCCACCCGCACCGCCACGAGCTCTGCAGCACCGAGCCGCTCAAGCCCTTCTTGAAGCCCTTCATCGGCGATCTCGAGAGCGGCCTCTACTTCTCGCAGTCGATGCGCGGCGAGATCGTCGGCGGCATCTCGAACGCGAAGGTGCCGAGCGGGCTCGACCAGGGCAGCTCGCTGCGCTTCCTCGCGCTCTACTCGCGCGCGCTGACCCGCACGATGCCGGTCCTCTCGGGCGTGCGCGTGCTGCGCCAGTGGTCGGGCTGCTACGACATCACGCCCGACGGCAACCCGCTGGTCGGCGAGGTCGACGAGATGCCGGGCCTCATCCTCATCAGCGGCTTCATGGGCCACGGCTTCATGATCGCGCCGATCATGGGCGAGCTCCTGGCCAAGCACCTCCTCTCCGGCGAGGAGCGAGAGCTCTTCGAGCGCTGGAACCTCCGCCGCTACCGCGAGGGCAAGCTCCTCAGCGAGAGCATGATCCTCGGCTGACGATCGGATCAGGCGACGACGGCGAGGGACCGGCGGGGCGTGGACGCGGGGATCGCGGCGAACGCGCGCTCCCAGTCGCGGAACGAGCCGCCGGCGCGCACCGCGTCGAGCACCGCGCGGCCCTCGGCGGGCCCGCCCTGGGCCAGCACCCACTCGACCCACGACCAGCGCGCGCTGATCGCGCGCAGCTCGACGCGCCCTCGCACGCCGCGGCGCAGCCGGGCGAGCCTGCGCTCCACCACCTTGATCCCCGCGAAGGGCTTGCCGTCGAGGGGCGTGTTCCGCTTGCTGATGAAGGGCGCGATCCCGAGGCTCAGCGGGATCACCTTCGACATGCCGATCCCGAACTCGATCAGCTCGTCGATGTCGTCGTCGGTCTCGTCCGGCAGCCCCACCATCATGTAGAGCTTCATCCGCTGCATGCCGTGCGCGCGCGCCAGCTCGGCCGCCTTCTCGAGGTGCCGCTCGCGCGCCTTGCGCTGCATCTGATCGCGCAGGCGCTGGCTCGCGCCGTCGCTCGCCGTCGTCAGCGTGCGGTAGCCCGCGCGCTTGAGCGCCGCGACGAAGCGATCGTTCAGCCGATCGGGCCGCAGCGAGCTGAGCCCGACGCCGCGCCCCTGGTCGGCCAGCGTCTCCACGATCTCGGCGATCTTCGGGTGATCGCTGACCGCCGCGCCGACGAGCCCGACCTTCTTCGCGCCCTCGGGGATGAGCGACAGGATCCGCTCCATCGGCACGATGCGCATGCCGCCGTTCGTCGAGCGGCGCATCACGCAGTAGGCGCACTGCCGGTGGCAGCCGCGCTCCGCCTCGAGCAGGAACATGTTAGCCAGCTCGGTGTGCGGCGTCCTGATCGCCGCCCGCGCCGGCAGGAGCGCGTCGTCGCACTTGGCGACCTCGGGCAGCTCCGCGTGGAGGCCGGGCACGAAGCACGAGGGGATCGCGCGGGCGAGCGCCCGCTTGGTCTCGTCCTTCCGCGTGCACCCGAAGATCACGTCGAGCGCCTGGTGGATCGTCTCGTCGGACTCGCCGACCAGGATCGCGTCGACGAAGGGCGCGAGCGGCAGCGGGTTCGAGAAGGTCAGCGGGCCGCCGGCGATCACGAAGGGGTGGCGCTCGTCGCGCTCCTCGGCGAGCGGCGGGACTCCGGCGAGCTCGAGCACCTTGACCACCCCGGCGATCTCGAGCTCGTAGGCGACCGAGAGCCCGATCACCGGGAAGCCGCCCACGTCGCGGCCCGACTCGTAGGTGAAGAGCGGCGCGCGCGAGCCCTCGACTTCGGGCAGGAACGCGCGCTCCGCCGAGCGCCCCCTCGTCTCGTTGATCGTGCGGTAGATCTGCTGGAAGCCCAGCGAGCTCATCCCGACCGCGTAGGGGCTCGGGTACACGAGCGCCACGCGCTCGGGCGCGTCCTTCACGATCGTCCCGATCTCGTCGGCGACACGTGCACGCGCGATCGCTCGGATCGGATCGGACGACATCAGAGAGGTGGATAGCGCGGCTAACGAACGCCGTCGAAGATCCGGTCCCAGCGAAAGCCGTCGCGGTCGTTCGACCAGTAGATCGCCATCGCGCGGCCCTTCACCCGCGAGGCGGGGATCATCCCGACGCGCGGGTTGCGGCTGTCGTTGCTGCGGTCGCGGTGGTCGCCCATCACGAAGACGTGCCCGGGCGGCACCGTCACCTCCTCGATGCTGTCGGGGACGGCGAAGGTGGAGTGGCTCGTGTGCCAGGTGTGATCGCCGATGCCCTCCGCGACCCACTCGCACTCGTCGTCCGGGTCTTGCTGCTGCTCACGGCGGCAGGGGCCCACCACGCCGCGCTGGAGCGGCTCGTCGTTGCGATACACCACGTCGTCGCGGATCTCGATGCGGTCGCCGGGCACGCCGATCACCCGCTTGACGATGTCGATGTTGTCGAAGGGGCTGTGCACGATCACCACGTCGCCGGCGTCCGGGATCCCCCAGGTGAGCACCGCCTCGTTGG
>JAEZBP010000054.1 GCA_023427125.1 Pseudomonadota bacterium
GCGACGAGGCGCGCTGCCGGAGCGCGCGCGCGCAGGCCGAGATCCGGCTGGTGCGCGTCGCCGAGCTCACGGAGCTCGCGAGGCTGTCCGACGAGATCGACGAAGCGCACGGCGGCGGCGGCGACGCTCGACGGTCCAGAGGCCTCGAGGAGGACGCCGAGGCGTTCCGCGCGCTGGCGGAGGAGTGGGCGCGCAACTCGCGCGGCGTCACCACCCGGCTCCTGCGTCGCCGCGGCGCGCCGACCGCGGAGTCGGTGGCCGCCGACTGGGCGGCCCTGCTCGTCCAGCTCCCGATCGCGCGCCGCACCTGCGGCTGGCCCGATCCCTGAACGCTTCGGAGACAGGATCGCGAGTCTCCCAACCGTTCGCCCTGAGCGAGATCGAGCCGAAGGCTCGACCGTCGTCGAAGGGCGACTCGGTCGCCGGCGGGCTTCGACGACGCCATCGCCTTCGGCGATGGCTCGCTCAGCACGAACGGCGGGGGTCGAGCCGAGCGGCTCTCAGCTCTGCTCGGGAGGCGTGATGAAGAGCTCGTCGCGCTTGACCTTCGCGATGATCCGCATGAGCCACTGGAGCGGGAGATCGATCGAGATCCCGAGGCCGTCGGCGATCGCGGTGAGGCGCGCGCCGGCGGCGAGCGTGAGGTGGAGCGGGTTCGTCATCACCGGCTCGGCGCGCCGCTCGTACTCGACGGTGACCTTGATGTAGGGGTCGTCGGGCGGCTGGGCGCGGAAGCCCTCGACGACGAGCGTGCCGGGCTCGGCCGGATGATCCTCCTTCATCGTGAGGTGCCCGCGGTACCAGTGG
This sequence comes from Pseudomonadota bacterium, assembly GCA_023427125.1. Classification (GTDB taxonomy): domain Bacteria; phylum Myxococcota_A; class Polyangia; order Polyangiales; family Sandaracinaceae; genus JAEZBP01. Next base: position 808 of record JAEZBP010000054.1, read on the forward strand.
TGCGGGCCCGAGAAGGGGGTCGGCCGGTAGTGGGTCTGCGAGACGATCACCGCGTCCATCGTCGCGCCGAGGAAGGGGATGCGGGGCTGGCCGGTCGCGAGGCCGGCCTCGAGCGCATAGAAGCAGGGCGCGGGGTCGCTCGCCTTGCGAAAGCCGAGGTAGAGCGCGACCGCGCCGAAGCGCGAGCCCTTGAGGCGCGGAGGGGTGATGACGTCGACGCGCTCGGGCTTGCCGCCGAGGTGCGCGAGCCGGTTCTTGTAGCGAGCCCACATCACGTCGATCGAGGGGAAGAGGCGATCTTCGGGGAGGCACTCGCCGCCCTCGGTCTCGATGACGGGCGCGGTCTCGGAGGTGCCGTTGGCGGGGATCGGGACGCGCACGAGCGGCAGCTCGCCGAGGAAGAGCGAGTGCGGCGCGGCGACGCGCGAGTGGGTCGCGTTTCCGAGGTAGTAGGCGACCTTCGAGCCCTGCTGCTTCACGAGCTCGGTCGGCTTCGGGAGATCGATGTCCTTCAGGTCGGCGGAGCCCCACTCGTGCTTCGCGAGCCTGAAGCACTCGTCGACGAGCTCGTCGGTGACGACGGCCTCCTCGTCCGGCCAGCAGCTCTCGAGCGTCTCTCGGACCTTCGCGTAGCGCTCGGCTCCGACGGCATCCTTGATCTTCACAGCGCCTCCTCCTCCGCGGTCTCCGCGGCCTCATCGCCGGACGTCTCGGGCGGCGCCACCGGCGGGCAGTAGGGCGCGCCCTCCGGCAGGCTCAGATCGTCGCGGATCAGGTAGTGCCAGCTGCCGCCACATGCCCCCGCCGGGCTCTCGGGGGTCGTCTCGCCGGCGTTGGCGACGCAGCTCCCCTGGCCCTCGACCATGCACCACCCGCACTGCGGCTGGCCCACGCACTCACCGCAGCCGGTGTACTGCGCGCACGCGTCGGGATCGCGATCGGTGGGACGCGTCGCGGGGTTTCCGCACGCGGCCGCCCCGAGGATGAACAAACAAACGAGAATTGAACGCACGTCGGCCTCCGCCCTGGGAATGCGGAGGAGGATACGCGCGCACCGGGCGCGGACACAATGTTCGGATTCAGCCGCTGCTCACCGCAGCGGTAGCTCGTGGAGATCGAGCTCGTAGAGGCCCGTCCCCGAGCGCCCGCTCTCGCCGTCCACCACCACGTAGTAGAGGCCGGGATCGATCTGCGCGCGCAGGCGCGAGCGGCGCGCCTCGCGGCCGAGCCCGAACGCGCTCCGGCACCCGAGCTCTTCGCCGTCGGCGGCGAGCAGATAGAGCGAGGCGTCGAAGAGGCTGGCCAGCCTCAGCGCGACGAAGGTCGGCTCTGCGACGCGAAACCAGTAGACGTGCTCAGGCGCCTGATCGCCGCCGCAGCTCGCCTGATAGATCGACGGAGCGGGGACGAGCTCGGCCCCGACCCGCTCGTGGTTGCCGATCGAGCCGCGCGGCGCCGCCTCGAGCGCGCGGGGATCGGCCGCCCCGACGAACTGCATCAAGCGATAGCGGCCGTGAGTGCCGGTGCCGTCGACCGCCACGTAGTACACGCCCGCCGGCAGGTTGATCTCGAGGGTCTCGAGCAGCGCGTGGTCGTCGCGGCACGCGATCTCGGGGCCGTCGATCGATCCGGCGCGAACGTAGAGCGCCGCGTCGAACTCGGAGACGAGCCGCAGCCCGAGCGCCGCCGGCGCGTCGAGGCGCATCCGGTACCACTGCTCGGGGCCCTCCTCGCCGCCGCAGCTGCCGCGATCGTCGGCGCGCCCGCGCGTCATGGTGGCCCCGCGGAAGACGCGATCGGGCACGAGCTCGATGACGTCGCCCTCGACCGCGCTCGGGCGAGGCGCCCCGCACGAGAGCGCGACGGTCTCGTGGAGCACCACCTCGCCGCTCGCGCGCTCGACGAGCTCGTACTCGACGCGCATCGAGCCGGAGGTGATCCGCCAGCCGTCGCCGCCCGCCTCGACGCGCGCGCCCTCGCCGACCAAGCGCATCTCGAAGTGATCGGGCGTGGCGGGCACGCGCTCGCCGGTGGCGTAGTCGACGAGGAACGGCCGCGCCGCGATGCTGCAGCGCAGCTCGGTCTCGGCGGTGAGCCTCGCGCCGCCGACGGCGCTCCCGCTTCGGATCTCGATGGCCGCCACCCCGATGCGCCGCGGCCGCGCGACCACAGAGCCGGGCTCGAAGAGCGCGAGGCGGTCGACGAGCCGCAGCTCGGTCGCGCCCGTCTCGGCGTCGCAGGCGCCGACGTCGAACGCGCGCGAGCCGTGATCGTCGAGCGCGAGCTGATAGCTCCCGCAGGGCGAGGGCGCCGAGCCGCCGACGACCACGTGGATCGATCGGCCCTGCGAGCTCCGATCGGTCTGCATCGCGGCGATCGCGGCGCCCCACTCGCGGCCCTCGAGCGTGCGCACCTCGAGCTGCTGCGCGTCCGCCGGCCGAGGGAGCAGCAGCACCAACAGGAACGCGAGCTCGCACCCCCGACGCATCGCCCTCCATGCTGGCATCGCCTGCGCGATCGCGCCACGTGCGGGCGAGAGCGGGAGCGCTTTCGGCGCCCCGACGTCACGGACCGCGGATACGATGGCCCGCCGATGCTCGTACGATGCCTCCTCGCGCTCTCGAGCGTGCTCGCGATGACGACCTGCGGCACCCGCAACATCGCGATGGTGCAGCAGCATCACGGCCGCGAGTTCCACTGCGATCGCCGCTACGTGCGCGTGGAGCACACCGAAGGGGAGCGCTGGATCAGCCGCGGCTGCGGCTTCGAGGCCGACTGGGACTGCCGCGACCGGCGCTGCGAGCTCCGCGACGCGCGCGCGCACGGCATGGGCGCGCCATGATGGGCCCGGATTTCGGGAGCCCGCCGGGGCGCGGTATCGTCGGGCGCACAGGAGGACCCATGCGAAACGGACAGCGTCTCGGGCTCTTCGCGATCGCCGCGCTCCTCGCCTCGGGCTGCGAGGGGCGAGCGTCGACCATCCTCGACACCCTCGCGCCGGCGCCGATCGATCCGGCGAGCCCGCCGCTCGCGCTCAGCGCGCCGGCGATGTTCGTCCTCTCGCTCGGCGCGAACACGAGCCCCGGGGAGCCCGAGCCCCCCGCCTGCCCGGCGCGGACCGAGTCGGGCGACACCACCACCCTCACCGGCGGCTGCATCGACGAGGATGGGGCCGAGTGGTACGGGCGGGTGACGTTCCCGACCGACCTCAACGTCGCGGCCACCAACGTGAGCGGGGCGGTCGTCTACGAGGGCTTCGGCTCCGACTCCGCCGCGGGCTGCGCGGATCGCCCCGACGGCCGCCGGCGGCAGCTGATCGACGGGCGGGTCACCATCACGCGGACCGACGCGCGGCTCGACTACGACATCGATCTCGCCACGACGACGACCGGCGTCGGCGCCGACTGCTCGAACCTCGATGAGGAAGGCGGGCTCCGGTACATCGGCCAGGCCCTCACGCCGACCGGAGGCGGCCAGACGTGGTCGGGCAGCGGCACGTTCGGGAGCGATCGCTTCGGCCGCTACGATCTCGTGACCGAGGACGAGCTCATCGACGGGACCCGCTGCGAGCACGAGCCGCTCTCCGGCACGACGACGGTCACCGGCATGGACGTGGTCGTCGTCACGTACGACGGCGCGACCGACTGCGACGAGGAGGGCACCGTGACCTGGACGCTCAACGGCGTCGACCAGGGGGAGCGCTCCGGCATCCGCTGCAGCGCCTCGCCGGGCGCGCGGGGCTCGTTCGCGGTGGCGCTCGTCGTCTTCGGGCTGTGCCTGGCCGGCCTGCGGCGCCGGCGCTGATGTCTCGAGTCCGCACTCCGACCGGATCCTGGTCGGGGAGCGGACCCGCGCACCTCGAGCGGCGCCGCCGGAGCGCGTCGCCGGCGCGCGACTGGTAACTCGAGGTGACGCCGGGTCTCGCGCGTCCGATGGCGCGATCGTTGCGCGGGGCGAGCACCCATGCGCCGCCTCTCCTTCCTCTTCGCGATCGCCCTCTCCGCCTGTGTCGCGCCGGTGTCCGCTCCGCCCGACGGCGACGTGGGCGCCCTCTCCTCGTCGCTGAGCGCGGCCGCGCGGCGCACC
>JAEZBP010000136.1 GCA_023427125.1 Pseudomonadota bacterium
CGCAGTCGCTCGTGCAGCGGGTGATGTCGAGGCTCCAGCCGCGCAGCGTGCCGGTGTCCTGCCGGGCGTGGTCGACCACGACGAGCTGGTAGGTGCCGGCCGCGTCGGTGCCGTTGAAGTCGGCGACCGTGAAGGTGTGCACGAGGTCGTCCGCGCTGCCGCCGGCGCGATCGTGGAGCAGCGCCGAGACGCCGTCCTCCATGCGCACGAGGCGGACCGAGAGGTCACCGCGGTAGGTGTGCGCGATGTCCACGTTCACCGCGAGCGAGCTGATCGAGCCGCCCTCGGCGACCGTGATGGTCGAGGTGACGCCGGTCGCGTCGTTGTCCGGGATCGGCATCGCCGTGTCGTTCGAGTAGTCGTCGGACGGGTCCATGCACGCGCGGTCCTCGGCGCAGTCGCTGTCCTCGCAGTCGGTGCGGCCGTCGCGATCGTTGTCGCGCCCGTCGTTGCACTGCTCGGGGACCCTCACCTCGGGCACGCCCGCGACGTACGCGGTCAGGTGCTCCTGCACGTACGAGTAGGCGATCCAGCCGTAGCCCGCGCCGTGCGGGTTGGAGGCGCCGAAGCGGCCGGTGCCCCACGAGTTCTTGAAGAGGAAGAAGCCGCGCTCCATGACCGGCTGGCCCTCGGCGTCGAGGATCTGCTGGCCCATGCCGTCGACCTTCGGCACCTCGAGGTTGTCGTCCCAGCCGACGAGCAAGAAGCCGTGGCCGGCGCGGCGCGAGCCGCTCGAGTCCTCGATGTCCGCCTCGTTCGGCGAGAGCACGTAGCCCTGGCGCGAGTACTCGGAGTTGGTCGTGAGCCGCGACGTGCCGTGGTTCCACGCCTGATAGAAGAAGTCACCGCTCGCCACGACCGGGGTGCGGGTCGAGAGCATGTGGCCCTGGATCGAGCGGGGGCTCGGGTTGATCCAGCGGCCCGGCGGGAGCTTGAAGCGCTGGGCGGTGGTGGCCTCCGCCGGCGGCTCGCCGTTGGTGTAGCAGCGGACCGGCCGGCTCTCGCCCGTGCACGCCGGATCGTTCGACGTGCCCCACGGGGAGCTCTGGTACGGCCACACCGACTCCTCGACGATGCCGAAGCGGTTGATCGCCGCGAGGTTCTGCTGGGGGTTGCTGCCCTCGGTGTTCTGGAACGCGCGGACCTCCGTCTTCACCGACCACTGCAGGTGCTGCTCGGAGAAGTCCGGCATCGTCAGCGTGCCCTCGCGGAGGTAGAGGCTCTCCATCAAGGCCACGGTCGCGAAGATCGTGCAGGTCCCGCGGCTGCCCTGGCTCTGCACGCGCGACTGGATGTCCATGAGATCGAACTGCGCGGGGATGACCTCGTCCGCCTTCGAGTCGAAGGGGATCGACCGGCCGAGGTCCTCCGGCGCGCCGTCGAGGATCGCGCTGAGGTCGCTGAGCGGCTGCTCGTCGCTGCCCTGGGGTTCGGGTTCCATCGCGCACCCGCCGAGGGCGAGCACGAGACCGAGGAGCACACGGAGGTTCATCTTCGCCATATGGGGCGGAGCGTATCGCACCGTGCGTGCCAGTAGAATCTCCCTGCGATCGGCGTGGCGAAGGCGGACACCGCGGTTGCCAGGCCCCAGCGCGCCGGCTCCTCGCGTAGCCAGTGAAGTCGCAGCTCTTGGAGGCAGAGCGGAGCGGTTCAGGGCTCTTCGCGGCGCTCGGGGAACGCCGGGGACGGGAAGCGCCCACCCGACGGGAGGGCCGCGCAGCTCGGCCCGCGCGCGCTCAGTCAACGGTGCTGCCGTCGAAAGCCAGGGTGACCAGGCCGCCGAGGCTCTCGTTGCCGAGGAAGCTCCCGCGGAACGCGACGCCCATCTCGAAGCCCTCGCCGAGACGGAAGCCCAGGCCGGTCTCGATGCCGAGCTCGAGCGTGGTCATGTCGAGGGTCTCGGTGCCGAGCTCCCCGAGGCGCGCGTCGCGCACGCCGACGTCGAGCCAGACCGCGCCGACCGCGGCGCGCGCGAGCAGGTAGGGGACCACCGGCCCGAGCGGGACCTGCAGGCCGACCGCCGCCTCCACGCGGAACGTGAACGCGCTCTCGAGCGCCACGTCGATGCCCTCCATCGTCGTCGGCCGGTACACCCCGTCCATCTCGCCGCCGCCGAACATGAGGCGGAGCTCCGGCCCGCGGAGGTACTCGAAGCCGCGCATCCCGATCGCGATGCCCATCCCGCCGAGCGTCTGCTCTCGCAGCGCGGCCTGCCCTGCCCACTCGGCATCGAGCACCAGCCCGCTCACCGCTTGGATCTCCGGGTTTCGGAAGGTGAGCGCGCTCCCCGAGAGGTTCATCTGCTCGCCCCAGAGCATCAGGCCGCTGTAGCCCGCGAGCTCGTCATTCTCCTCGCGCTGCGGCGCGGCCACGATCGGCGCGGATGAGGGCGCGGGCGGCGCGATGACCGGCGGCTGAGCCACGATCGCGAGCGGCGCCGAGGAGACCGCCGGCGGCGGCTCGACGTCGACGGCCAAGGTCTGCGCCGCCGCGGGCGCGCTGATCACGAGAGCGAGAACGAACGCGAGAGAGAAGCGCTTCATCGGGACCTCCGAGGACCCCAACGTCGCTCCCTCGCCGCGCTTACAGGTCTCGACTTTCTCAGCGCGCGGGCAGGCGAGCGGCGAGCTTCTTCGCGGCGACGGCGCGGTAGCTCTCGTCGATCCAGCGGAAGAGCTCGTCCATGGGCGGGCCGTCCGCGACTGGCCAGCGCACGCTCACCCAGCCCGCCTTGCCGAGGCCGTAGCCGGTCGGGCTCGTGAAGGGCAGCTCGAGCGCCTCGACGCCGGAGAGCGGGAGCTTCACCGAGAAGCCGATGTCCTCGGTGGCGTCGTCGGGCTTGCCCAGGAAGACGAAGACCTTCTTGTTCACCTTCGCGACGAGCTCGCCCCACGGATGATCCGCGTAGGCCTCGGGGAGCGAGAGCGCGTACTCGGCGAGCTTGGCCTGCGCGGCCGCGGCGGCGCGCGATGCGGGGGTCGTCTTCGCCTTCGGAGGCGCCTTCTTGGCCGGCGCCTTCTTGGCCGGCGCCTTCTTGGCCGGCGCCTTCTTCTTCGCGGGCGCGCTCTTTTTGGCTGGCGCCTTCTTCTTCGCGGTGGCCATGCTCACCCCTTCGCCTTCAGGCCCGCGGCCTCGAGCTTGGTCCGCAGCGGCGAGTCGGGCGCCTTGAGCTGCTGCATCGTGCGCACGAAGCCGTGCTCGAGGATCGTGCGGCGCGCCGCGAAGTTCATCGGCGAGTACATGAACATCGTCGCGTCGTCCGGATCGGGCTCGAGCAGGAAGTGGGCGGTGTCGGGGTGCTCGGCCTCGAAGCGCGCCAGGCCCTCGACCAGGCGCGCCTCTGCGCGCAGCCGCCAGGCCTGGCTCTGCACCCAGATGAGCCCCTTGTCGCGCACGCGGCTCTTGTTGCCGTGGCCGGTCGGGACGCCTCGCGCGTCGTGATCGGCGCGGACCGGCACCATCGGGTTCACGATGAGCACGACCTCGCAGCCCTCGGCCGCCGCGAGATCGGCGTGCGCGACGTTGCCCATGCCGCCGTCGATGTAGTCTCGATCTTCGATGCGCACGGGCGCGAAGAGCAGCGGGATCGCGCCGGCGGCGCAGATGGCCCGCGCGATCGGCACCTCGCTCAGCTCGCCCGCGCCGAAGACCGCGCGCGCCCCGAGATCGAGATCGTTGGCGACGAGCAGCAGGCGGCGCGGCAGCTCGTCGAAGCGCGCGGGGATCCCGCGCCGAGCCATGAACGCGTCGAGGAACCTCTCGTAGCCGTCGAGCGCGAAGATGCCGGCGGGCAGCGAGTCCCAGAAGCGGTCGAGCTCGTTCCAGAGATCGATCTCGAGCGGCCGCGACGCGGCGGACGAGACGAAGCGGCGCGCGGCGCCGATCACGCTCGAGCCCACGCGCTTCCACTCCGAGGAGTCGAGCCGCATCAGGTGGTTGCGCTTGAGCGGGAAGAAGTCGTCCGCCGGATCGAGCAGCGCCCGGTAGAGGCGCATCGCGGGATAGCCGCCGGCGAGCACCGTCGCGACCGTCGCGCCGCTCGAGGTCGCGACGAGGACGTCGAACTCCGAGGCCGTGAACCCTTCGAAGAACTCCTCGAGCGCCGCGAGGCACCCCACCTCGTACATCGCGCCGGTGATCCCGCCTCCACCGAGGCAGAGCCCCATGCGCGCCCGCTGTCGATCGTCAGCGCTCATACCACGTCGATGCGGACGATAACACGCACGATCACTCGAGGCGGAGGTCGACGGCAGCGTGGCGATCGCGCCTTGGATCGTGCGCCCTCGCCACGGTGGAAGAAGCGCGCGCGGGCTGAAGCGGAGGCGCAGACGTGCTGCTACGCTTGTTCCCGCACGACGCGCGTCGGTCGGCCGGCGCGCGTCGTGGTGTGTCTGAACCGGAGAGCCATGCGACGTCCTTTCTCCTCTCTGCTCCTCACCTTCGTCGTGCTCGCCGGCTGCGGTGGACCCGGCGGCAACCTCGCGCACGGCGGGAGCCTGGCCGGCGCGCCGCCCGCGGTCACCGACGAGAACGTGCACGAGGTCGAGCGGACCTTCTGGCGCATGGACCCGGAGGACCCGGCCCGCCTCGCGTGGCGTGACGCGCTGGTCGTCTACCGCAGCGGGCGCTCGAGCGCGATCCTCGCGCGGGGCGACTACGGCGCCATCGTCCTCCACCTCGCGAGCCTGAGCGAGCTGCTCACCCCCGCCGACATCGAGGCGGCGCGCGTGCCCGACGAGCTCGCGCCGCTCGCACACTGGGTGGTCGAGCACGGCGCGCCGCGCGGCGACGAGGGGCGGGTGATGGGCGCGCTCGTCGTGCTCGCCGCGATCGAGGCGGACGGCGCCGAGCGCGATCGGAGCGCTCACCGCGCGGAGCGCGATCAGATCGCGGAGTGGGGGCGCAACGCTCGCGCCCGCATCGACAACCCGATCGAGCGCTATGGCGATCTCATCCAGGTCTGGGAGCAGTACGAGCAGCTCGCGCCCGCCCCCGAGGTCCTGACGACGCTCGCCCGGCTCTACATCGAGCAGCGCGACGCGCTCGCCGCCGCCTTCGGCCCCGAGGGCCAGGGCTCTCGCACGGCGGGGCGCCTGTCTTTGCAGGAGCTGCGCCTCGCGCCCCTCCTCGTGCAGCGCGCGCCGCTCGACGTGGCCGCGGTCTACCTGCGCCACGGCGATCTCGAGCGCGCGATCGAGCACGTGCGCCGGATGGGCGGCCAGAGCGACATGGAGCGGGACCTCGTGCGCATCCTCGAGTCCGCGCAGCGCAACGACGACGCCGGCGCGAACGCGCTCGACGAGCTCGCGCGGGGCTTCGCGCGGGCGCGGCCGAACATCGGCGCCGCCATCTGCCGGCTCGCCGCGCGGCGCTTCCCTCAGGACGTGCGCTTCCCGGTGTGCCTCGCGCGGGTCGCCATCGAGGAGGACGAGCCGGCGCAGGCGACCGCCTGGTACGCGGAGGCCGTGCGCGTCGCGCCGACCGATCGCGCGGTCTACGACGAGGCGCTCGAGCGGCTCGGGCAGATGATGGAGGAGGGCCGGCTCGTGTCGAGCGCGCCGCAGAGCCGCGCGGTCGCGCGGCAGGCCCTCGAGATCCTCGACGAGCGCACCCGCCGCTGGCCCGACGCCAGCTCGCCCCTGACGCGGGAATCGCTGCTCCTCTCGAGCGCGCGCGCGGAGATGGCGCACGGCGCGGTCCGGCAGGCGCGCGAGCGGCTGTTGGCGAGCCTCGACGCGCGCGAGACCCGCGAGGCGCACGAGGAGCTCGGGCTCTTGCTCGAGCGCGTCGGCGAGTGGCGCGAGGCCGCCGTGCACTACCGGCGAGCGCTCGACATGGTCGAGGGCGATGGCCCCGAGGGGATCGCCGATCGCGCCGAGAACCTCGAGCACCTCGGCGACACGTTCCGGCAGTCGGGCGATCCGCGGCAGGCCGAGCGCATGTACCGGCAGGCGCTCGAGCTGTGGAACGGGCTCGTCCCCGAGGTCGGTGGGCCCCGAGCGGCGGTGGTGCAGGTGCGGCGCGGCGTGCTCTTCAGCCGCCTCGACGACGTGCCGCGCGCGGAGGAGGCCTTCAGCGCGGCGCTCGACGCCTCGCCGAGCTGGCGCGACCCCTACGCGGCGATCCTCGCGCACCTCGTGACGGCGCGGCCGAACCTCGAGCTCGCGCAGCACGTGCTGCGGCGCGCGCAGTTCCAGATCACGCTCGAGCCGGAGTGGAAGGTGTACTTCGCGCTCTGGGTGCAGACGATCGCGAGGCGCGCCGCGGAGGAGCCGGAGCGCGACGTCGCGAACCTCTTCGAGGACGGCGCGCGAGGCGACTCGTGGAGCGCGCGGCTCGCCTCGTTCGGCCACGGGGAGCTCGACTTCGAGGGGCTGCTCGGCGCGGCCTCGACGCCCGGCGAGCGCACCGAGGCCCAGTTCTATCAGGGCGCGCGCCTGCTCGCGGCGGGCGACGCGGAGGGCGCACGGGCGCTCTTCCGCGACGTGCTCGAGAGCGGCCTCGTCGGCTTCTACGAGTACGCGATGGCGCAGGAGCTCCTCTCGGCGATGCCCGCGAGCGGCCGCGCCGAGTCCGCGGTGGCTCGGCCGTAGTTAGTCGCCCGGTCGAAATAAGTCTTGCATTCGGCCGCCGCGGCATCC
>JAEZBP010001108.1 GCA_023427125.1 Pseudomonadota bacterium
CGCGCCCTCGGCGCTCGCGAGGCGCGCGCGGACGTCGGGCACCACGGCCTCGCCGAGCGACGCGATCGCCTCGGTGGCCGCGCGCCGCACGTCCTCGTCGCGGCTCGCCAAGAGGGGCCAGATCGACGCGAGCGCGGGCTTGGCGTTGATGCGCGCGAGCGCATCGAGCGCGTGCCGCTGCGTGACCGGCCCGTCCTCCGCGAGCATCCGCGCCAGCCCCTTGATGACCTCGGGCCCCTTCGCCTTCAGCTCCCCGAGCACGATCGCCGCGGCCACCCGCCGCTCGGGCGCCGGATCCGCGAGCATCTTCACGATCGTGTCCACCGGGTTCTTCGCGGCCATCGCGCGCGAGGATAGCCGATGCCGAGCGACCTCCGCGACCGCCGCGGAGAGACGTGCGCACGGCATCTACCGAGCGGCCTCGATGAACCTGCGCACACCGTATTGATAGTACGTGGGGTCGACCTCCGCGCTGAAGGCGCGGCGCCGGAGCTGCCGACACGCCAGCGACGCGGTGAACAAGCCGCCGAAGGGCTCCCACACGACGTCGCCCTCGTCGGTCGTCGCCTCGATGATCCGAGTCATCAGATCGAGCGGCTTCTGGTTGAGGTGCACGGCGCGCCCTCCCGCCGTCTTCACGCGCTCCTCGCCACGAATGGCGCTGCGATCCCAGACGTTCGTCACGCCGTGAGGGCACGAGAACTTGGAGCGCATGCCCTCCCACTCGGCGCCGGTGATCGGCCTCTTCCCGTCGGCGGAGAAGTAGGGACGACCCTCGGGGCGGCCGTGCTCGTTCGCGTAGTCGGTGAGCCTCTGCATCATCTCGGCCGGCGGGAAGTACCAGAGGTGCCCTTGGTCGAGATACTTGCGCACCGCGGCGTCCTTGACCCCGCAGGCCTCGTTCGCGCGCCGCAGCGTCAGCCCCGATCGCTTCCACTCCGCGAGGAGCCAGCGCTTCAGCGGCAGCCCGCCGATCTTCGCCTCGAACACGTACTGGACGCACACCTCGGTCACGACCGGGAAGCGGCGGATCTTCTGCGTGTTCACGTTCCCCGCGATGTGGCCCACGCCCTTGTTCCAGACGTTGCAGTTGACGTAGCGGAAGCCGTGCTTCTCGAGGACGGGGTGGGCCGCCGCCCAGCCGATCTCCGAGTTCCAGAACCAGAGGGTCGTGTCGGGGCGCGCCACTCTTGCCCACGCCTCGACGTGGGGCTCGTACCAGGCCGGCACGTCGAGGTGGTCGGAGGTGTCTCCCTCGAAGCCGAGGACGCCGTACGCGCCGTCCGACACGATCGTCGTGGGGCGCTCCCACGACGCGTAGAGCTCGAGCGAGTCCCCGCAGTGCAGCGAGACGCCGTCCGCCCGGTAGAGGCGCGACTCGGGCGCGCCCTCGAGCACGATCGCCTTTCCGCGACCGACCGTGCTCGTCGGGACCGCGCGCGGCGCGCGCTTGGTCGGCTGCGGATCGCGGTTCATGTCATCGACCACGAGCCCCACGGCGTGCCGGCGTCTCCTCCGCGCCGACGCGGGTCGCCGCGGCCGGCGCTACTCGCCGAGCTGCTCGGCCAGGTAGCGCTCCTTGCCGATGTCCTTGATCACGTTGAGCTGCGCCTCGAGCCAGTCGATGCCGTCCTCCTCGCTCGTGAGGATCTTCTCGAGGAGCACGCGGGTGCCGGTGTCGCCGCGCTGGGTGCAGAGGTGCACGCCGCGGTTGAGGCGCTCGCGGGCCTCGACCTCGAGCTCGAGATCGAGCTGGTGCTGCTCGACCACGTCCTCGCCGACCCGCACGGGGTTCAGGCGCTGCATGTTCGGGACGCCGTCGAGGAAGAGGATGCGATCGATCACCCAGTCGGCGTGGTGCATCTCCTCGATCGACTCGGAGCGCTTCTTCTTCGCGATCCGGTGATAGCCCCAGTTCGCGCACATCTTCGAGTGCACGAAGTACTGGTTGATCGCCGTGAGCTCGTGGGTGAGGAGCTCGTTCAGGAGATCGATGACGTCCGCGTCGCCCTTCATGCGCCCGAAGCTAGGCCGGGTGGGGCAGCGCGTCCAGCACGTTCACATGGGTCGCTGCGCAACTCGATCACATGGGGCGCCCGCAGCGTGACGGCATCCCGTCACCAGCGAACGGCGGCAGGTGTCGGCCTAGCGTCACTCCGCTCCCCGATCAGGTGCCGCGCTCGGGCGCGCACACGACCGGCAGCGAGGTCCCGCCCGGCTCGGCCTCGATGGCGACGAGGCGATCGATCATCGGGCGGCAGCCGCCGCATCCGGTCCCCGCGCCGCAGGTCTGTCCGACCTCCTCGCGGGTGCGTGCGCCAGCCCGGCAGGCAGCGCGGATCGTTCGGTCGGAGACCCGGTGGCAGTGACAGACCAGCACGACGCAGACAGATCTAATGGCAGCTACATGAAAGTCAATCTCATTCTCAGGCGGGGACACCCCGACCGGGGCGGGCCGCGGATTTCCCGGGTTTTTCGCGTGCGTTGGCTCGCAGCGGCTCCGAGAAGGCCCCAGGAGGGCCGGAGAGCTCCCGGCAAGCCTTAACGCTTGCCCCGCGACACGGGCTCCCCGAGGCCGCCTGCTAAGGTCCCGCGGCAAGCGCGACCTCTCGACCTGGCTCGCCTGCGCGCTCGCGCTCGCGGGGTCCGTGACCGCGGGGGCGCTCGCGCCCGAGGCCCGCTGGGCGCCGGCCCTGGTCGAGCGCGAGGGGCACCCTGAGCGGATCGTCTCGCTCGCGCTGCCGGCCGACGAGCTCTTGCTCGCGCTCGTCGACCCGTCGCGCATCCTCGCGCTCGAGGAGTTCGTCGACGATCCGAGCGCGTCGAACGCGGTCACCGAGGCGCGCGCGGTGCCGGGGCGGATGCGCCAGCCGATCGTCGCGGAGGCGATCCTCGCCGCCGAGCCCGACCTCGTGATCCTCCCCGCGTGGAGCGACCCGCAGATCGGCTCGCTGCTCGCGCTCGAGGGCATCCACGTGCATCGGGTCGGCTCGCCCGCGTCGCTCGAGGACGTGCGGCGCGAGATCCGTGCGCTCGGTGCGGTGCTCGGCGAGGTGGATGGCGCCGAGGCGCTGATCGCGGCGATGGACGCGCGCCTCGACGCGGTGGCTGCGCGCGGAGGCGAGAGGACCGAGCGGCCGCGGGTGCTCCTCGCGGCCTGGAGCGGGCAGACCCCCGCGCGCGGCACGGTGTTCTGCGAGCTCGTCGCGCTCGCCGGCGGGCGCTGCGCCGCGGCCGAGGCGGGCTACGAGGGCTACGCGCTCGTCCCGCTCGAGCACGTCCTCGCGCTCGACCCCGACGTCGTCGTGACCAACGCCTACCGCGCCGACGCGAGCGCGCGCGAGCTCGTGCCCGAGCCACCCTTCGCGGCGGATCCTCGCTACCGCACGCTCTCCGCGGTGCGCACGGGACGGGTGGTCGACGTGCCGAGCGCGCACCTCCTCGCCACGAGCCATCACGTCGCGGCGCTCGCCGAGGATCTCTCCCGCGCGATCCGGAGCGAAGCGAAGTGACGGTAGCCCGACACCTGCTCAGGACTCGGTCCGAGACGATCATCGCAGGTGTCGGGATGCCGTCACGCAGCGGAGCGACCCGCATGATGGAGCAGCCTTGAGGCGGCGCGCGCTCGTCGGGCTCGCGGCGGTGGCGCTCGTCGCGCTCCTGATCCCGATCGCGACCTCGATCGGCTCGACCTCGCTCTCGGCCTCGCGGGTCGTGAGCATCCTGCTCGGCCTCGGCGACGCGGCGCCGTGGGAGCGCGCGGTGGTGCTCGATCTGCGTCTGCCGCGCGTGGTCGTCGCGCTGATCGGCGGCGCGGGCCTCGGCGTCTCCGGCGCGGCGATGCAGGGGCTCTTCCGCAACGTGCTCGCCGAGCCGGGCGTGCTCGGCGTCTCGAGCGGCGCGACGCTCGGCGCGGTGCTCGCGCTCTACACGGGCGCGGCGCTGCCCGTCTTGATCGTCCCGCTCGCCGCGTTCGCCGGCGCGCTCGCGTGCGCGATCCTCGTCTATCGGCTCGCGAGCGCAGGAGGCCGCGCCCGCACCGCGTCGCTCCTCCTCTCGGGCGTGGCGGTCAGCGGGGTCGCCGGCGCGATCGGCTCGATGGTCCTCTCGATCGCGGTGGCCGACTGGGAGCTCGGCCGGCAGATGCTCTCGTGGATGATGGGCGGCCTCGAGGGACGGACCTGGACGCACGCCGCGATCGCCGCGCCTCCGGTGCTGATCGGGAGCGCCGCGCTGCTCCTGCGCGCGCGCGAGCTCGACG
>JAEZBP010000165.1 GCA_023427125.1 Pseudomonadota bacterium
CGCGGCGGCGGGGATCGATCGCGACGCGGTCGACTACGTGAACGCGCACGCGACCGGGACCGAGGTGGGCGACATCGAGGAGAGCCACGCCACGTGGCAGGTCTTCGAGCGGGCCGTGCCCATCTCGTCGATGAAGGGCGCGATGGGACACACGCTCGCGGCGTGCGGCGCCATCGAGGCGATCGCCTGCGTGCGCATGCTCGGCGACGGCTTCCTCGTGGGCACACGCAACCTGGAGACGGTCGATCCACGCTGCGCGCCGCTCGACTACGTGGAGGAGGCGCGCGAGGCCGCGCCGCGCGTCGTGATGAGCAACAACTTCGCGTTCGGAGGCGTCAACAGCTCCCTCGTGCTGTGCGGCCCCGAGCGAGGCGCCCTCGAGCGAGGTGGTCGATGAGCGAGGAGGCGATCGAGCGCGCCTCGCTCGGGCGCGCTGCGCCGCCGCGCGACGCGCGCAGGATCCCGCGGTGGCTCCGCGCGCTGCTCACGGCGTTCGCGTTCGCCATGTTCTTCTCGCTCGCCTGCGTGCTCTCCGGCCTCGCCGTGGTGCTCACGAGCGCCGCGCCGGACGCCGAGGCGCGGCGTCGCTTCACCGCGCGGCTGAACCGGGGGTTTCGCCCCTTCCTCTTCTTCCTGCGCCGCGCCGGGCTCATCGCGTTCGAGCCCACGCGCCTCCCCGAGGGCTACGGCGAGCGCGCGTTCCTCATGGTGGCGAACCACCCGACGCTGCTCGACGTGCTGCTCGTGCTCGCGGCGCACCCCGAGCTCGTGTCGGTCGTCAAGGCCTCGTGGTATCGGAGCCCGCTCCTCGGGCCGCTGCTGCGACGCAGCGCGCACGTGCCGGGGCCCGGTCACGACGGCGACCGTACGGAGGGCGACGCGCCGGTCGTGCGCCGGATCGAGGCCGCGCTCGAGGCGGGCGTGCCGGTCCTGGTCTTCCCCGAGGGCACGCGCTCGAGCCCGACGCACCTGTCGCGGTTTCGGCGAGGCGCCATCGAGGCCGCCGTGCGCGCGCGCGTCCCGATCCTTCCGCTCTTCATCGACGTCGATCCTCCCGTCCTGACGAAGGGCTGGCGCCCATGGGACTTCCCGGACCGGAGGCCCACGTACGCGTTCGAGTGGCTCGATCCCATCGCGCCGGAGGCGCTCGCCGCCGGCTCGCACACCCTCACCCGCCAGCTCTCGCAGTCCTACCAAGCGCTTTTCGCGCGGACGCTCGCCGGCCGCGCGACACGGAGCCCCACGCCATGAAGATCCTGCTCGTCTATCCCCGCTTCGAGCGCTTCCTCGAGGCCTACCCGAACCTCGCCGCCATCCCGACCATCGGCGGCCTCTGGCGCTATCGCATGCCGCCCGCGCTCGGGACCCAGATCCTCGCCGCGATGATGCCGAGCGACGTCGAGTGGACGATCGTCGACGAGAACGTGCAGGCGATCGACTACGAGCAGGAGGTCGACTGCGTAGGCATCAGCTTCTTCACGCCGCAGGCCGAGTCGGCCTACGCGGTCGGCGATCGCTTCCGCGCGCGCGGCGTGCCGGTGCTCATGGGGGGCATGCACCCCTCGATCATCCCGGACGACGCGGCGCCGCACTGCGACTCGATCTGCCTCGGCGAGGTGGAGGCGCTCTGGCCCGAGATCCTCGCCGATCTGCGCGCCGGCGGGCTCAAGCCGCGCTACGGCCCGCGGACCCCGACCGCGTCGCAGTGGGTGCGGCCGGTGCGCGGGCTCTTCGACGATCCAGGATCTTCGCTCCGTGACGGTAGGCCGACACCTGCTGCTGATCGCGGCGGCGGCTACGACTGGAAGCCGACGCTCCTGCAGATCGCGCGCGGCTGCCCGCGGCCCTGCCTCTACTGCAACCTCCCGGCCCTCCAGGGATCGGCGCTGCGCTTTCGACCGATCGACGACGTCGTCGACGAGGTGCGCGGGATGCAGGGGCGCGACATCTACGTGACCGAGGACGTGATCATGTTCCGCGCCCGATCGATCGAGCAGTACACGATCGAGCTCTTCGAGCGCTTCGCCGAGCTGGACGTGCACCTCTTCCTCACGAGCTCGCTCGTGTTCAACACGCGGCCCGCGTTCCTCGACGCGCTCGCCGCCGGCCACACCCGCTGCAACTACATCACGCTCGGCTTCGATCCGATCTCGCGCGGCATCTACAGCGGCGACCAGCGCATGATCGACAAGACGCAGCAGCAGATCGACGCCATGCAGGAGCGCGGCATCCGCTTCCACGCGGCGTTCGGGGTCGGCTTCGACGAGGACGACCCGGGCGTCTTCGAGCGCATCCTCCGCTTCTGCCGGCAGTCCGGGATCGTCACAGCCGAGTTCTTCATCGCCACGCCCTTCCCCAACACGCCGCTCTGGCACCAGCTCTCTCGCGAGGGCCGCATCCATCACCGGCGCTGGGGGAGCTACAACGGCGGGCACGTCGTCTTCACGCCCAAGCAGATGACGCCCGAGGAGCTGATCGCGGGCTTCCTGCACATGTGGACCGAGCACTACACGGGCATCGACGTGCAGGAGGTGCTCGCGCCCTTCGATCACGTCGCGCGCGCGCCCGGTGTGCCTCGGACCGGCGAGCTCGCGGCGAGCGCGCGCCGCGCTCCATAGACGACGCGCCATAGACGCAAGGAGACGAACCTCACGAGGCTCCGGGCAGCTTCCGCGATCCCGCGCGTAAGCTCCGCGAGCTGGCGTGCGCCGCTCCATCGTCGCGCCGCGCCTACTGTGAGGTCCCCCCATGTGCTTGCTTCGCGCCACGCGCGCTCTCGTCTTGCTCTCCCTCCTCAGCGCCTGTGACAGCCGCCCGATCAGCGGCGCCGACAGCGGGCCGCCGGCCGACTTCGACGGCGGCGTGATCGCGGTCGACGGAGCGCAGCCACCGAGCGACGCGGGGACCGACGCCGGACCGGCCGACGCGGGACCCCAGCCCTGCGACGATCCCGGCACGAGCGAGACCGTCGCGTGCGGCCGCTGCGGCACGACCACCCGCTTCTGCAGCTCCGACGAGACCTGGGTCTACGGCCCGTGCACGGGAGAGAGCGGCGTCTGCGAGCCCGGCGGCGTGCGGTCTTCGGCCTGCGGCCACTGCGGCACCCAGTCGGAGCGCTGCACCGTCGCCTGCGAGTGGGAGCCGGTGGGGGAGTGCAGCGACGAGGGCGAGTGCGCGCCCGGCACCACGGCGCGCAGCGCTGAGGGCTGCCCCGCCGGTCAGACCCGCGCCGTCGCCTGCGACGACGCGTGCACGTTCGCGCCGGCCGGCGCCTGCCAGGACGAAGCGTGCCCGACCGCGGGCGCGATCGAGACCATCGCGTGCGGCCTCTGCGGCACCACCACGCGCTTCTGCTCCTCGGAGCTGACCTGGTCGTACGGCCCCTGCGAGGGCGAGGGCGTCTGCGCGCCCGGCACGATGGAGCCGGTCGCGTGCGGCGCCTGCGGGACCCGCATGGCGCGCTGCACGACGGCGTGCGAGTGGGACGCCACCACGGCCTGCACCGGAGAGGGCGAGTGCACGCCGGGCGAGCTGGCGCGGACCGACGAGGGCTGCCCGAGCGGCCAGTCGCGCCCGCTCACCTGCGGCGCCACGTGCACCTACACGCCGGGGGCTTGCGAGATCGACGAGTGCGTGCCCGGAGCGACGGCGAGCGTCGCCTGCGGCATGTGCGGGACTCGCGTGCGGACCTGCAGCGACGCTCGCCGCTGGGTGGACGGCCCCTGCACGGGCGAGGGCGTGTGCATGCCCGGCACGACCTCGATGTAGGCGTGCGGGCTCTGCGGTACGCAGAGCCTCGGCTGCTCGGCGAGCTGCGCGTGGCTGCCGGTCGGCAGCTGCACCGGCGAGCGGGTGTGCACCCCGCCGGCGAGCACGTGCATCAGCACGACCACGCTCCGCACCTACGGCGCCGCGAGCTGCTCGGCGGGCGCGTGCTCCTTCGCGAGCACCGACGTCGTCTGCCCGGCCGGCTGCAGCGCCGGGGCGTGCACCGGACCGGTCGGCTTGATCCGCGGGCTCGGCGGGCCGGCCGGCTTCGGCACCGACGCGCTCGCCTCGTCGGACGACGGATCCTCGCCGGCGATCCTCCTCAGCCCCACGTTCGCCAGCGGGCTGCGCTTCTACGGGACCGACTACACCTCGGTGTTCGTGAACAACAACGGGAACCTCTCGTTCGGCGCCGACGTGTTCACGTACACCCCCACGTTCCCACGCGCCTCGGGGGCGCCGATGATCGCGCCGTTCTTCGCCGACGTGGACACCCGCGGCGCCGGCCAGCCTGCGAAGAACAACGTCCACTGGTTCATGGACTCGACGCGGCTGATCGTGACCTGGCACCTCGTCGGCTACTACATGCAGCACGACGATCTCCAGAACAGCTTCCAGCTCATCCTCACGAACCGCAGCGACGTCGCGCCGGGCGACTTCGACGTGGAGCTCCGCTACGAGCGGTGCGAGTGGACCACCGGAGACGCCAGCGGCGGCACCGGCGGCCTGGGCGGCACGCCGGCGGGGGCGGGCTTCGACGCCGCGAACGGCATCGACTCCCGCACCCTGCCCGGCTCCGGCACGGCGGCGATCCTGAACCTCTGCACGACCTCCAACGCCGGCATCCCGGGCCTCTGGCGCTTCCAGGTCCGCGGCGGCGTCCCGCTCTGATCTGAGTTGCTTGGCGCGCGCTTCGCGAGCGCGCGGG
>JAEZBP010000254.1 GCA_023427125.1 Pseudomonadota bacterium
GGTTGTCGGTCCAGCCATCGCAGTCGTCGTCGCGCAGGTTGCAGAGCTCCATGCTCGGCGGGCGCGGGACGCACGACTGCGGCCGGCCGCCGACGCAGTTGTTCACCGTGACCGTGCACTCGCCGACGCCGCACGTCGTGCTGCCGAGCTCCTCGTCGGTGCTCCCGTCGCAGTCGTCGTCGAGGCCGTTGCAGACCTCGCCGCGCGGCGTGGCGTTGGCGCGGCACTCCGACGCCTCGGGGCTCAGGCACACCCTGGTGCCCGCGTTGCACACGCCCGGCCGGCCGGTGGTGCACGCGTCGCCGCGGCCCGGGCACATGATCTCGCCGCCGCGGATCTCGAAGCGCCACACGCCCGGGATGCCGACGTTCGACGTGGTGCAGAGCCTCAGCACGTTCATCGTCAGCGAGCCGGGCAGCGCCACGTAGTCGGACAGGTTCCCCGCGTCGAAGCCCGCCTGCGCCGGGGTCCCGCCGAAGCCGTTGCGGCCGCCGCTCGCGTCCCCGGTGGTCCACTGGCAGCGGTTGTAACGAAACTCCACGTCGAAGTCGCCGACGCCCGGCGGCGCGGAGGTGAGGATGACCTGGAAGTCGTTCTGCTTGTCGTCGTGGCTGGAGAAGTACCCGACGTTGTGCCAGGTGGCGACGAAGCGACCGGGGCGGATCGACCAGTAGACGCCGTTGCGAGCCGGCGCGCCGCCGCCTCGCGTGTCGACGTCGCCCCACCAGGGGGCGATCATCGGCTGGCTGGCGATCGGGAACGCGCTCGGGGTGAACGAGCGGATGCTGTTTCCGAACGAGACGTTGCCGTTGTTGTTCACGTAGAGCGACGTGTAGCTCGCGCTGAAGAAGCGGAGCCCGGCGGGGAACGCGGCGCGCACGTCGATCTCGGCGCTCGACTCGTCGTCGTTGTAGCGGAGGTTTCCCGTCCCGTAGCCCGCGGGGCCGCCGAGCCCGCCGAGCAGCGGCGCGGCGGTGGCCACGCCAGGGAACATCGCACCGGCGAGGAGGCACAAAAGGAGCGCGGTCCTCGTCTGTAGCGTTCTGTGCCGCGTCATACGGGGAAGCCGCGAGTGCAGGATGTGGGCCGGCATCTCACCGATGTTCCCGCGTACCCGCTCACGATGCAATGATGGGCCGCGATGACCGGAGCGCGCGACCTCGACGACGGCGAGACCACCACCGTGAAGGGCTCGGGCTCCGCGGTCTACACGCTCAAGAACACGGGAGGCGCCTACTCCTGCACCTGCCCCGCGTGGCTGCACCAGGGGAGCCCGGCCGAGCGGCGCACGTGCAAGCACCTGCGCGCCTTCCGCGGCGACGACGCGGAGACCGCGCGCGTCGGCGCCCCCGCGACCAAGCCGGTCAAGAGCGGCTCGAGCAAGGCCGGCTCGAGCAAGGCCGGTTCGAGCAAGGCCGGCGCGAGCGGAGACGGCGCGCCCCCGCTCCTGCTCGCGCACAAGTGGGAGATGGACGTCGCGCTCGAGGGCTGGTGGATGAGCGAGAAGCTCGACGGAGTGCGCGCGTACTGGGACGGCGCGCGCTTCGTCTCGCGGCTCGGCAACCCCTTCGTCGCGCCGGCGTGGTTCTGCGACGGCCTGCCGAAGACGCCGCTCGACGGCGCGCTCTTCGGCGGCCGCAAGCGCTTCCAGCGCACGGTCGGGGTCGTCAAGCGCCAGGACGGATCGGATGCGTGGAAGGAGCTGCGCTTCGTGGTCTTCGACGCGCCCTCGCACGGCGGCCTCTTCGAGGAGCGGCTCGCGTGGTGCAAAGACGCGGTGAGCGCCACGCAGTACGCGGAGCATCATCCGCACGAGCCCTGCGGCGGCGTCGATCACCTGCGCGCCGAGCTCGCGCGGGTCGAGGGCCTCGGCGGCGAGGGCCTCATGCTGCGCAAGCCCGGCTCGCGCTACGAGGTCGGCCGCAGCCACACCCTGCTGAAGGTGAAGACCTTCCACGACGCCGAGGCGATCGTCGTCGATCACGTCCCGGGCGCCGGCAAGCACGCGGGCCGCCTCGGCGCGCTCGTCGTCGAGATGCCGGACGGCACCCGCTTCAACGTCGGCACCGGCTACTCCGACAAGGAGCGCGAGAGCCCGCCGGCCATCGGCGAGCTCATCACCTACCGCTACCAGGAGCTCTCCGACGGCGGCGTCCCGCGCTTCCCGACCTACGTCGGCGTCCGCATCGACGCCGCGTGGACCGGCAAGAAGCCCAAGAAGAGCGCGCCCGTGGTCTCTCTGCCTTCGCCCGCGCCCTCCTCGAGCGCAGTCGCGCGCTACTTCGAGCTCGTCGACGGCAAGTCGAGCAAGTTCTGGGAGATCAAGCTCGACGGCTCGAGCGTGACGACCCGCTACGGCCGCATCGGCGCGAGCGGCCAGAGCACCACCAAGGACCACGGCAGCGCGGCCGCCGCCCAGACCGAGCACGCCAAGCTCGTGACCGAGAAGACGAAGAAGGGCTACGCCGAGCGCTGAAGCAGGGAGCGGTCGATCCAGGTCACCGAGACTCCTGCCC
>JAEZBP010000395.1 GCA_023427125.1 Pseudomonadota bacterium
GGCGCGCGGAGCGGCGCGCGGTGCGAGAGGCGATGGGCGCGGAGCGGGCGGCGCTCGAGGCGTTCCTCCGCGTCCCGCCAACCACCGCGCGATGGCAGGCGGGTGAGCCCGCCCCGGTGGACGCCGCCCGGCTCCTCGCGGCCTGCCCCGTCGGGTGACCCGCGGACCCGAGGTGACGAGACGATGGCTCAGTGGATCGCCGCGAGGTTGCCTGCTGCGCTCACCACGCGACCGGCGTGGCGACGAACTGCGGCGTCGTCGTTCCGTCCCCGACCTCTCCGTGGAGGTTCCAGCCCGAGCATCGAAGAGCGCCATCGAGGCCGCGGAAACATGAGTTCGAGTCGTCGGTCGAGACCTGCGCGAGCGCTGAGAGGCCCGGCACGCGAGCGGCCTCACCGCGGTCCATGTCGGTGCCGTCGGCGAGCTGTCCCCATTGGTTGTTCCCCCAACACCACGGCTCGCCGGTGACGGTGAGCGCACACGCATTGAAGGCTCCCGCGTCGATGGCGACGAAGTCGCTGCGGCTGCGCCGGACCAGCTGGGCGGTGGCCACGTGTCTCCCCGTGGAGCCCGTCGTGCCGTCGCCGATGGCCCCGTATGAGGTGTGTCCCCAGCAAAACGCACGTCCGTCGCGGGCGAGCGCGCACGTGTGCCAATACCCACCTGCGACCTGAGCGGCGGGCGGCATGCCCGTGACGGTCGCCGGGCGCTCGGCTCCGCTCTCCGTTCCGCGCCCGAGCTGCCCTTCTTGGTTCGATCCCCAGCAGTAGACCTGACCCGCAGCGTCCACACCGCAGACGTGGTGCCCTCCGGCGCCGAGGTGCACGAAGGCCGGCACATCGGGGATGCGGCGCGGCGCGGCGGACGGCACGCCCGAAGCGTTACCATCCCCGAAGATCCCGAGGAAAGAGCCACCCCAGCAATACGCGCTGCCGTCGTCGCGCAGCGCGCAGACGTAGTACGCACCCCGATCGATCGCGATCACGCGGTCGAGCCCCGCGACCCGTTGCGGGGCAGCGCCGCGGACAGCCGCATCACCGGTGCCAACGCCGGGGCCGGATCCCCAGCACCAGACCGTGCCGTCATCGCGGAGCGCACAGGTGAAGGTGTTCGACGCGGCGACTGCGACCGCCTCTTCAATCCCGGCAACGAGGGTAGGACGAAGAAAAGGCGTCGAGGAGATCACACCGACCTGCCCCCAGAGAGAGCTGCCCCAGCACCAGACCGCACCATCGCTCACGTGGCTTTCCCCGACGGACACGCCGACGGTGTCGAGACACACGCCGGAGTCGCACCGGATGCCGCAGACGTCTCCGCACGAACCGCAGTTGCGCGGATCGATCATCGGATCGATGCAGCGTCCGCCGCACGCGATGCTCCCGCCCGGACAGGTGCATGCACCTCCCTCGCACGTCGCGGTGGGCGGGCATCGCACGCCGCACCCGCCGCAGTGCGTGGGGTCGGTTCGCGGGTCCACGCACGCCGGCCCGCACGCGAGCGTCGGTGGAGCGCACCCGCATACGCCGCCGGCGCAGACCTGCACGGCCGAGCACTCGATCTCGCAGGCACCGCAGTGGAGCGGATCGGTCTCGAGGTCGGTGCATCGATCGACGCACCACGTCGAGGACGAGCCCACACATGGACCTGCATCGGGAGGCCCCACGTCGGCCGGGGGCACGTGTGCGTCGACGGCGCCCCCATCGACCGGAGGAACATCCCCAGCGTCCATCCCCCCCGCATCCGTCCGTCCGGAATCCGGCGAGCCCGCGTCGAGTCCTGCGTCCCACACGACGGATGCGTCGGCGTCCACCCGTGCATCGAGCCCCGCGTCGTGCGCTCTTCCGGCGTCGAGCGCCCACCCGCCGTCACCGGCCGCGCTCGCGTCGCGAACGCCGCCGCCAGCATCGGACGCCGGGTTCCGCGACGGCGGGGGCGCTTCGAGACCGGTACGGCTACCGCAGCCGACGAGCGTCATCAGTGCCAGCGCGGCGCGAGCACAGGAGCCTCCAGATCGCGCACGCATCGCCGGAGCCTCTCTCCGTCCGGCATGGGCAAGCAAGGCGAGCGCGAGCCGCTGCGCGATGAGGACGACGCTCGTTCACGAGCGAGCGATCGCCGCGCGGCCGAGGCAACGCGTCATCGCCCGAGCGCGGGGCCGAGGAGCTCGCGAACGGAGGCGCAGACGACGTCGCGGATCGAGAGGTCGAGGTCGTCATCGAGGGACAGACCCGGGATCGCGCCGCGCAGCGACTGCACCATCGTGGCCGGCCCGGTGCTTCCATCGCGCGCGAACGCTCCGTCGAGGCGCCGCAGGGCAGAGACGATCACCGCCGGGAGCTCCGCCGCGAGCGTCGCGAGCGCGCGCGATGTCGTGCTCGACTCCCGATCCCAGAGGGCGATGCGCGCGACGTCGACGAGATCCCCCTCGCGCCCGGGATCATCGGTCCAGGCGACCGCCTTCAGCACGATCAGCGCTTCGCGCGTGGCGACGTAGAGCTCGGCGCCGCCCACCGGAAGCGGCGTGCGCGCGTCCTCCAGGAGGGCGAGCACCGCGCCGAGGTCGGCCCTCGTCATCACCGCCGGCGCCTCTGGCGGGCACCCGATGAGGTCGACGATGTCGCGGCCGTGCCGCATGCGGAGCGGGGGAGGCCGCACGCCGTCGACCCGCGAGAACGACGCTCGCTCCAGCGCCTCGCGCGCCGCCTCGAGCTGGCCCTCGGCCACGACGCGGTCGATGTCGTTCGTGGAACGAACGAAGGTCGCGCGGCGGCG
>JAEZBP010000502.1 GCA_023427125.1 Pseudomonadota bacterium
GCGCCGGTGCTCGTCGCGCCCGAGCTGCCGCCGATGGCGCCGATCGAGGCGCCGGTCGCGATCGTGGAGCCCGTCGAGAGGACGCCCCCCATCGAAGAGCCCGCCGCACCGCCGCCGCGCCCCCGGACCGAGCGCCGCCCACCGCCGCCGGTCGCCCCCCCGGCGCCGCCTCCGCAAGAAGCGGCGCGCGAGCCTTCGCCCCTCGCCAACGCGACCATCGTGCGGGTGCTCGAGTCCAACGAGGCGGCGCTCGATCGCTGCTACTTCGACGCCTACCCCGAGCGCCCTCGCCCGCGCGTGCGCACCGAGGTCGATCTCACCATCTCGAGCGAGGGCCGCGTCACCGAGTCGAGCGTCGTCGGCGCGCACCCGCTGCTCAACGCGTGCGCGCAGCGCGTCCTCTCGCAGGTGCGCTTCCCGGCCCACCCTCACTCGACCCGGGCCCGCTTCCCGATGACCTTCCACGACGAGCCCTGAGCCGGGCCTATCCATCGATCACGTGGGGTCGGTGCTCGACGACGCTTTGGACTGGACGCAGCCGCCGCGAGTCGGTAATGCGGCCGGCGTGAGCGAGCTGCCCACGCTCTCCGAGCTCAAGGCGCGCTACGTCGACGAGGGCCGGCCGCTCCCGCGCGAGCTCGAGGCGATCTTGCGCGACGACCCGCGCCCCGGCGCCCAGAAGCTGCTCGAGACGATCGCGAAGCGGCGGCGCAAGAACCGCGCGGAGGGCCAGCGCCTGCGCAAGCTCCTGCGCTTCGAGACCGATCTGTGGGAGCAGGGCATCCTCCGCGTGGCGGGGGTGGACGAGGCCGGGATGAGCCCGCTCGCCGGCCCGGTCGCGGCCGCCGCGGTGATCCTCCCCCCGCACTATCGCCTCGCCCGCGTCGACGACTCGAAGAAGCTCGACGCGAAGACCCGCGAGGCGCTCGCGATCGAGATCAAGGAGCACGCGGTCGCCTGGGGCGTCGGCCTCGTCACGCCCGAGGAGATCGATCGCGTGAACATCTACCGCGCGGGCCTGCTCGCGATGCGCCGGGCCGTCGAGGCGCTCGATCCCGCGCCCGAGTCGCTGCTCATCGACGCACGCAAGCTCGCCGACGTGCCCATCCCGCAGCGCGCGATCGTGCACGGCGACGCGCTGAGCTTCTCGATCGCGGCGGCGTCGATCATCGCGAAGACCACGCGCGACGGAATCATGCGCGAGCTCGACGCGCGCTATCCGGGCTACGGCTTCGCCAAGCACAAGGGCTACCCGGTGCGCGAGCACTACGACGCGCTCGAGCGGCTCGGCGCGTGCGAGGTCCACCGCCGCTCGTTCGCCCCGGTGCGCAAGGTGCTCGGCCTCGAGCCGGTTCAGACGGAGCTCTTCGAGTAGGGCCGAGCGGAGTAGGGCCGAGCGCTCGCTCAGCTCCGGTGGCTCAGCGTTCGCGGAGCTGGCTGACCGCGCGGACGACGTCGTTGGTGCTGAGCTCGTCCGACAGCGGGCTCAAGAACGCGGCCGCCTCGGTGACGGTCGCGAACGACTTATGGTCCGACCGTACGATCATGCTCATGCCCAGCATCGCCGCCCGCAGCGCCGCGGCGCGGAAGCCCTGCCCCTCGACCACCGTCGCGGAGCCTCGAAGCTTCGGCCGGATCTCCTGGAGCGCCTTGCTGATGATCTCACGGATGTCGTTGCCGGGGGGCGGCGTGTCCGGGCCCAGCACGGCCAGCACCAAGACGTCGGACTTGGTGGTGAACATCGTTCGCAGCAGCGTCGCGGCCGCCCGCGCGTCCTCCACCGTCGCGGCCCGGTCCCACAGGGAGAGGGCGAGGGGTCCGTACGACCCGCATGCAAATCCCGAATCGCGCTCACCAACCTGCAACTTCAACATGGTCCCGTGGTCGCATTCTCCCCCTATCGGAAAGGGGGCAAGAATCCCCTCCGGGGAGAGCTCTGTCAAGCCTTCCGGCCCTCGATGAGGGCATACCCCCCGGTCGTCGGAGCGACCCGCACGTCTGCGAAGCCCGCTGCCTCGAGAAGTCCGACCAACTCGGGGGCCGAGCGCTGCCGGCCGCGGGTCGCGAAGACCATCGCCATCGAGTAGGCCGCCGCCGCGAGCGGGCCGTCCTTGGCATCCGCCAGCAGCATTTCGTGCACCATGATCCGACCACCTTGCGGCAGCGCGTCGAGCGCCAGCCGGCTCATGACGGCGCAACGCTCGTCGTCCCAGTCGTGGTAGATGTCGTTGAAGAAGACCCGATCGTGCCCGTCCGGCCACGGCCCTGCGAAGAGATCGCCCGCGGCCGTGCCGACGCGATCCGAGACGCCGGCCGCCGCGATGTACTCGCTGGCGACCTCGCAGACGATGGGGAAGTCGAGGATCGTGCAGCGCACCGAGGGGTGGTGGGTCGCCATCGCGATCGAGAAGCTGCCGGAGCCGCCCCCGGCGTCGAGCACACGGCTCGCCTGCGAGAGATCCAAGGCGGGAGCGACGCGCATCGCGATCGAGAACGAGTGCGCATGCATCGCGCGCGTGAACGCGCGGAGGAAGTCCGGCGGCGGGCTCCCGGACTCCCAGCGGCCCGCCACGCGGCTGTCGGCACCGGCGCTGCCCGCGCGCAGCGACGCCGCGAGGGCTGCCACGTTGATCGGCGTGTCGTGAATCCGCTTCAGGAAAGCGCCCCAGTAGTAAGGGCTCTCCGGAAGCAGGCAGTGGCGCGCGACATCGGTCAGGTGAAAGCGACCGTTTGCGTGTGTGAGGAGCCCGAGCGAGCACAGGAGGCTCAGGATGCTGTCGACGGCGCGGAGCTCGATCGACAAGCGCTGAGCGACCTCCGCTGCCGTCGCGCCGCCGTCCCGCAGCTCTCGATAGATCCCGAGCTCGTCCGCGAGGACCATGCAGGGAGCATGGAAGGCCGAGAGCCAGACGCGCCAGATCGGCCCATCGTCGACCATCGGAATCGGTGTGCTCGGGTCACTCGTCGACATCATGTCACCTGATCGAGTCACGCCTCATGACGAGGCGCTACGTGAGTTGAAACGGAATTTCGAAGCCCGCGCCGGGAGACGAGAGAGCGATCGCGTCGAAGCTCATGGGGAGGTGCGGTGGATGCTCACTCGGTGACGGCGGCGCTCATCTTGCGCACGATCGCGCCCTGCACGAGCTCGGGGAGCGCGCCGACCGACTTGATCATCATCATGAGCGAGAACGGGAAGTCGATGCGCGCGGGCGCCTTGCGCAGCCGGCCCACGATGAGGCTCGCCGCATCCTCGGCGCTCACGATGACCGGCGGCCGCTTCGCCGGAAGCAGCTCGCCATCGGGACCTCGGGTCCGGAAGTTGTCGGCCATCGGGGTCTCGACGTAGCCCGGATGGATCGCCGTGGCGGAGACGCCGGTGTTGCCGAGCTCCGCCCGCAGGTTCTCGAGAAGCGCGGTGAGCCCCGACTTGCTCGCGCGGTAGGCGGCGGCTCCGGGGGTCGGGGCGTAGACGACGAGGGAGCTCATCCCGACGAGGTGGCCGCGCCCGCGCTCGATCATGCGCGGTAGGACGGCGGTGAGCGTCGCCATCGCGCCCATGAAGTTGATCGCGAACACCTCCGAGGTGTTCTCCCACGTCAGCGTGCGTGCCGACTGCGGGCGGCCGAGCCCGGCGTTGGCGACGATCAGGTCCAGCCCCCCCACCTCGTCGTCGACGCGCCGGATGGCCTCGACCGTCTCCTCGGTCCGGGTGACGTCGAGGCGCAGGGGGCGCGCCTTCGCCCCCGACGCCTCCAGCTTGCTCGCGAGCGCCTCCAGTTTCTCGAGCCGTCGCGCCGCCAGCACCACCTCCACGCCGTCACGCGCGAGCCGCTCGGAGAGCGCCTCACCGATGCCGCTCGACGCGCCCGTCACGAGCGCCGTGCGCCACGGTAGAGGAGCCCTCAGCGAAGGTGTGTTCGACGCCATGGTGCTCAGGGCGCGTCGAGGAAGTCGAGCACGGCCGCCGTGAACTGATCGTTGATCGGCGCCGGCTCGATGTTCGGGATGTGCCCCGCGCCCTCGATCCGCACCACGGTGGCCGTGCCACCGCCGACGCTCCCGTAGGCCGCCGCGAGGAGGTCGGCGTCGGCCTGCGTGGCGACGTTGTCCTCGGTCCCTTGGATGATGAGCCCCGGGACCCTCGCCCGGGTCGGATCGAAGTACGGGATGTCGGCGAACTCCAGGAAGGGCTGAACCGCGTAGATCCCCGGCTGTGTCGCGAGGATCGCGGCGGTGACCTCCGGGTTGGTACGGGAGAGGATGTTGAAGAAGAGGTCGGGCGTGACGTCGACGTAGCCGTTGGGCTGGCTCGCGAAGAAGCCGAGCAACGCCGGATCCTGGAAGACGGCGTAGAAGAAGGGAGTCCCCTCCGTGTAGAGCATCGAGGAGAGGATGCACGAGCGCACCGCGCGACTGTCGGCGCAGAGCTCGGTGGCGATCGCCCCGCCGTTCGAGGCCCCGATCAGGTCCACCTTGGGGACGAGGCGCGCCAGCCGGATGAAGGCGACGATCTTGCGCATGGTCTCGACGGCGCGATCGTGCGTGAGGTCGAGGCCGTTCTCGGGATACGTGCTCTGCCCCGTCCCCTCGTACTCCGCGACGAACGCGAAGTGACCCTCGCCCGCGAGGGTGTCTTGAAAGCGGTAGCCGTCGACGTCGAGGTTGTAGAAGTCGGCGTTCCCGGGGTAGCCGGGGAGCACCAGCGACGCGCGGTGCGGCCAGCTGAGCCAGCTCCGCAGCGTGAACGCCTCCGTCACGTGCACGCGCCGTCCGTGGCCGACGCGGACGTAGTGATCG
The DNA here is from genome assembly GCA_023427125.1 of Pseudomonadota bacterium. Lineage (GTDB taxonomy): Bacteria > Myxococcota_A > Polyangia > Polyangiales > Sandaracinaceae > JAEZBP01. The sequence continues at coordinate 4,801 of JAEZBP010000502.1, forward strand.
AGGTGGTAGACCCGATCCAGCTGGGCGGACGTGAGCCGGCGATTGCTGCGAAGGCAGTCGAGCACCTCGGCCGGGACCGGATCGCTCTCCGCGAGCGGCGCTGCCGTGCTGCCGATGCTGTCAGCGTCGTCAGACGCGACCTCCGCGGCGCATCCGAGCGCGCCCAACAACATCCAGGTCGCTACGGACAGGAAACCCAACTGAGCTCGTATGCCGGTCATGACGCCCTCCTTATGGCCAATACTGCGTGGACGGGTGGCTTGTTTAAATAACGCGATCTTGCACAATATGGCCCGAGACTACTGCTACGCCTCGAGCCTCTCTATTCTTCTCCGCTCGTGCTAGAGATCTTCCCTTCGCACTGCATTTCGCACCACGTGGGCGCGTCTTCGACATCCGGACGGTGCGGGTAGGGCCCGAGCGCGATCTCGCCGACCCGCATGACGAGCGCCGCCGCGGTCGACGTGCTCCCGATCGAGTAGAGCGCGACCACCTGTCCCGGTCGCACCTTGCCCTCGTCGATGGCGTGATAGAGCGTCGCCGGCATCAACGCGGCGCCGATGTTGGCGTAGCGCGGGTAGACGCTGTGGTAGCGCCCCTCCTCGACGCCGAGCAGGGCGGCGCAGAAGTCCGCGTACCAGGCGCTCGGCGTGTTGAAGACCCAGAAGTCGACGTCACCGATGCCGAGCCCAGCTTGGGAGAGCGCCCCATCGACGCACTCGCGGAGGTAGGGCTCGGAGGTCTGTCGCGCCATCGTGTTGGCGGCTTCCGTCGCGCGTGTGAGCAGGCGCGTTCCTCCCCGGCCATCCGGGATCGAGTCGATGATGAACATGTTGTTGGTGCCGGTCGAGTTGACCACCTTCCAGCCCAACACGCCCTGGCCTTCACCGACTTGCTCGACCACGAAGGCGCCCGCGCCGTCACCGACGAACCAACCGAGCGAGTTGTGATCCTCGGTGGTGACCGAGTTCGAGGTCGAGGCGGCCACCAGGATCCGGCGATAGTCGCCGGAGCGCAGGAGGCTCTCCGCCATGTGGAGGCCGACGATGGACCCCGAGCACGCCGTCTCGTAGTTCCACGCCGGCGCGCGGAGCCCGAGCTCGGCCGCGAAGTAGGCGGCGTTGCCCACCCCGAAGGTATCGGGAGGGAAGGACGTCACCAACGCCAGATCGATGTCATCGACGCCGAGCGAGCGGGCGCTCAGGGCGCCACGGGCGGCCGCGACCTCCATGCTGCACGAGGTCTCACCGGGGGCGCGCCAGCGGCGCTCGCGCGTCCCGCGGAACGGGTCGTTCAAGAACGGCGCCATCGTTCGCTCGTACACGGTGGGAGCCTCGACGGGTCGCGCGCGTCCCCACAGCTTCGCCAGGTTGTTCTCCTCCGCCTGCGCGACGACCGCCGGGTACCGCCGCCGCCAGTAGTCATTGGTACGAAGGACGCTCCCGAACGCGACGGAGAGCGATGTCATCCCAAAAGGTGTATGTGGTTGCGACATGAGCTCCTCTTCACTTTGCGGTGAAGTTACTGATCTCCTGAGCCCGTGCATTGATCGGAAACATCGCGCCGGGATCGATCCGGGCGTCGATCAGGATCGGGCGCGCGCCGTCGGCGCGCCGGAGCGCAGAGCGCAGCTCCTCGAGGGACTTCACGACGTACCCCTCGGCGTTGTGGGCATGCGCGACGGCGGCGAAGTCGATGAGCGGGCCGTCCATGGGCAGGCCTCGCCCGTAGTTGCGGGCGATCCCGGCCTCGACCATCCGCATTCGTGCGTCGTTCATCACCAGGAAGATCACACCCACGTTCTCCTGGACGCAGGTGTTGAGCTCCATGCCGTACATCTGGAAGCCGAAGTCTCCACAGATGCTGACGACCGTACGCTCCGGAGCGGCGAGCTTCGCTCCGATCGCGGCGCCGACCCCCGAGCCCATCGATCCGAGCGCGAGCGACGCGATGAACTGCTCCGGGTGCCTGGCACGTATGAGGTGGATCGCGAAGAGCAGGTGCTCGCCGATGTCGGACGTGTAGGTCGTATCGGGGGGCACCTCCTCCTGGAGCACCGCGAGCACCGCCGCGGGATCGAGGCCGCTCGAGCGCCGACTCCGCGCCTCCTTCGCGATGTCGATGTGCTGGATCCCGGGCAGGCAGCGGCGCCATGGCTCGCGATCGATCAGCGGGCTCAGGGCGCGGAGGATCATCGCGCAGTCGCCCTCGAGGGCGAGGTCGGTCCGGTAGTTCCTCCCGAACTGCGTCGGATCCAGATCGACCTGGATCATCGTGCTCGAGGCTTGGAGCAGCGTAGACCAGCTGTTGGTGCTCGGCTCGTTGAGCCCGCAGCCGAGGGCGAGCACGACGTCCGGGGGATAGCGGTGAAGCCAGTCGGACGCGGAGGCGTGGCCGCCGTACCCGAACACCCCCAGGCAGTACGGAGCGTCCTCGGAGGCGATCCCCTTGGCCTTCGGCGAGGTGATCACCGGGATGTTCAGGCGCTCGGCCAGGCTACGGACCTCGGGCGCGGCGCCTCGCGCCCCCGACCCGACCAGGAGGAGCGGCCGCTCCGCCTCGGAGAGCGCGGAGGCGGCGGCGGCGAGCGCGGACGCGCTGGGGAGCTCGTGGACGAGCTCGGCGTTACCCGTGTGTGTCGTCGTCGTCGGAGTGACGGCGACGTCGAGCGGCAGCGAGAGGAACACGGGGCCCCTCAGGCGGCGGGCGCGACGGGCGGCGGCGGCGACCTGGTAGCCGGCGCGGCTCGCGATGGTGAGGCACTCGGCCGATCGCGTGACGGTTCGGACGATGCTGACGACGTCGATGCCCTCGGCGCTGCCCTCCTGCAGGGCCGCGCGCCCGAACTTCACGCGGGGCACTTCACCGCCGATCACGATCACCGGCACCCCTTCGCCGAGCGCGGCGGCGAGGCCGGTCACGGCGTTCGTGACGCCGGGCCCGGAGGTGAGGAGCACGCACGGCAGCGAGCCCGGTCGCACGCGGGCATGGCCGATGGCCATGAAGAGCGCGCTCGTCTCGTGCCGGACGTGCACGACGCGGATCGAGTCGCAGTCGATCAGGGCATCGTAGATCGTGCTGATCGCGCCGCCCGGAACGCCATACACGGTGTCGACGCCCGCAGCGACGAGGACGTCGACGATGACGTCGGCACAACGGCGGCGCGGCGGGAGCGCGCGGACACGAATCCCGGACTCCTCCTCGTCGTCCGCCGAGATCGGCCGGATCACGTCGGCCTCGGGCGCCATGGCCCGCCGGGGGATGTTCATGCCTCGTGACTTCGCCATCGCTCCTCTCCTCACCGCGTCTCGAATCGCGCCCGAAAACCGCGGTGCCGCTGCGTTATACCCCACTGTGCAAGCTTCGTACACTCTGTTCTCAGGATAAGGAGGGGGCCATAGGGCTTTGCCCGTCGGCGTTCTCCTACACGGCGCTGTAGGAAATTCGGGCCTGAACAGACGGTCCGCCGCTGTCGGGAGAAGCCCCATGTGCTGAGCGGCCTGCTCGTGCACGATGCACCTGCCCCACGATCCCCCGGCACCGGAGGTGATGGATGACGACGGCAACATCGGAGCACGAGGTCGCAGAGCGCCCACCGCCGCCGCCTCCCCCACGCGCCGCGCAGGCGCCGAGGGAGCGCCGGAGCTTCGGCCCGGTCCTCTTGCTGACGGCGCTCTTGGTCGCCGGGGGCGGGTTC
>JAEZBP010001128.1 GCA_023427125.1 Pseudomonadota bacterium
CGATGTCCCCGGTCTCGTCGTCGTCTCCGGCCGCCCCCCAGACCGCGATCCCCCCGGCGACCACCACCGCGAAGCCGATGATCGCGAGCGCGGCGAAGATCGGCACCTTGCTCGAGCTGGGCCGCTCGACCATGACCGCGTCCATCTGCACGGTGCGATCGGCGTCGAAGGCGTAGTGCTCGCCGGCGGCGACGAAGCGGAAGCGGACCTGGCCGAGCTCGACCACGTCGCCCGCCTCGAGGAGCGCGTTCTGCACGTCCTTGCCGTTGACCCGGACGCCGTTGGCGCTGCCGAGGTCGATGAGGCGCAGCCCGCCGTCCGCCGCCTTCTGAATCTCCGCGTGCTCGCGCGAGATCGAGCGGTGATTGACCCAGACGTCGAGGTCCTCCGCGCGCCCGATGCGGCAGCGCTCGCCGGTGAGCGCGAACTCGGCGCCGGGCGCCGGCGGCGTGATCATGACGAGGCGCGCCGGCGGGCCGGGCGCCGCGATCATCGCGGTGTCGGCGTCGGCGACCATCGGCGAGAGCGCCTCCGGCACCGTGGCCGTCTCCGCGCCGTCTACCTGCAGCGCGAGCTGGTAGTCGCCGATCTGGATCTGGTCGCCGGCGGCGAGGGACGTCTCGGCCCCGATCCGCTGACCGTTGATCCGAACGCCGTTGTAGCTGTGGAGATCCTCGATGACGAAGCGACCGTTGGCCTTCACCAGCCGCGCGTGCCGGCGGGAGATGTTCCGCTCGGTCAGGCGAATGGTGTTGCCTTCCTTGCGGCCGATCGTGATTTCGTCGCGGACGAGGGGAACGACGGTGTTCTTCCCTTCGTCGTCCGAGATGACGAGCTTGTACATCCCGCCTCGAGTTGGGAGTTGGCTAGCAGCGGCCTAGGAGGGGTTCGCCACGGAGGTCACAGCAAGCGGGTCACAGCAAGCAAGGAGGGTACCCCGCACCCCACGACTGTCAATCGACTCGAACCGGCGGGAGGGGCTTGGGTAGCGAAGCGACGTCGACTCTACCCTGCCTGCGTGCCAACGTGAACAGATGCGTGCAGCGATCGTGATCGGCCTAGCGATCCTGCTCGGATGTGAGGGGTGCACGGACCGGCCGCCCCCCATCCCGCTCGCCGACGGTGGTCCGATCCGCGATCGAGACGCCGGTATGCGGCGCGACGCGGGCCCCCCGCGGCTGCCCGGACGCCCCGATGGTGGTCCCCGCCTTCCCCCCGCCGGTCGCGAGGTCGTCCTTCGCTACCTCGGCGAGCCCGCCATCGAGCCGCTCGAGGTCGAAGGCGAGGTCGGCCGGCTCGACGTCTTCTTCTCCATCGACACGACGGGCAGCTTCGGCGGCGAGATCGACAACCTGCAGGCGCAGCTACGCACGTTCATCGTCCCCGAGCTGCGCGCGCGGGTCGACGACGTCGCGTTCGGCGTCGGACGCTTCGAGGACTTCCCTTCTCCGCCCTTCGGCGACGGCGGCGACCGGCCCTTCGCGCTGGGCGTCGCGATCACGACCGACGAGGCGCGCGTCGCGAGCGCGGTGGCCGCTCTCGACCAGCCGCTCGGCAACGGCGGCGACATCCCGGAGTCGGGCGCCGAGGCGCTCTATCAGATCGCCACCGGGGTCGGCTATCCAGGGCATATCCCGGCGTACTCGGGCCGGGCCGCGCCCGGCGGCGGCACCCTCGGCGGGGTCGGCTTTCGCGAGGACGCGCTGCGGGTCGTGGTCCACGTCACCGACGCGCCGACCCACGAGCCCGCGGACTACGGAGGAGCATTCCCGGGCACGCGCTCGCGCGCCGAGGCCATCGACGCGCTCGAAGCGCTCGGCGTGCGCGCGCTCGGCGTCGCGAGCAGCGCCGCAGCGCGCGCCGATCTCGAGGCGCTCGCGATCGGGACCGGCGCGGTGATCGATCCGATCGAGGGCATGTGCCGGACGGGCGTCGACGGCGGGCCGCGCGCGCCGCGCGAGGGCCGCTGCCCGCTCGTCTTCGACATCCGCGCGGACGGCAGCGGCCTCGCGGAGGCGACCGTCGACGCGATCGCCGATCTGCTCTCGACGGTGCGCTACGCGGAGGTGTGGGGCGAGACCGACGACGCGCTCGGCTTCGTCCGCTCGATCGAGGCCGTCGCCGCGGAGCCGCCGGCCGGCGTGGATGCGCCGGCGCTCGCCGATCGTCGCCCCGAGGGAGACGGGGTCGACGACACCTTCCTCGAGGTCGGCCCCGGCACCCGCCTCCGCTTCCGCGCGCACCTGCGCAACGAGACGATCCCTCCGGCCGACTACGATCAGATCTTCAACCTCGTGCTCGAGGTGGTCGGCGACGGCGTGACGCTGCTCTCGGAGCGAGTCCGGGTGATCGTCCCGCGCGGGCGCCTCGACGGGGGCAGCGCGCTCGATGCGGGGAACGACGCGGCGGCCGCGCTCGAGGCCGGCGCCGGCGGCTGAAACGCGCCCCTCGCCATCGACGGAGCGAGCGACTACAACTCGCGCCCCCATGGACCCGACCGAGCTCACGCGGGATCTCGAGATCCTCTGGATCTGGGTCGCGGCCCCGATCACGCTCCTCGCCGCGATCGTCGTCACGGTGCGGCTGCGCGCTCCTCAGGTGACCCGGATCGGCGAGGCGGTTCGTGCGCTCCGCGCGCACGATCCGAAGAGCGCCGGGACGCTGCACCCGGCTGCGGCGACGGCGCTCTCGATGGCCGCGAGCTACGGCGCCGCGGGCGCGGTGGGGGCGGCCACCGCCGTCTCGCTCGGGGGCGCGGGCGCCGTGGCGTGGGTGTGGCTCTTCGCGATCCTCCTCGCGCCGCTGCGGATGGCCGAGGCCGCCCTCGCACGCACGGCGCCACCGGGGCGAGCGGGGGCCGCCACCGGGAGCCTCGCGGGGCGCCTCTTGATCGATCCCTCCGGCCCGCTCTCGGGGCTGGGCTGGGCGCTCCTCATCCTCCTCCCGCTCGCCGGGTTCGCGTTCGTCGGCGGCGTGCACGGCGGGGCGGTCACCGACGCGGCCGAGCAGCTCCTGCCTGGCAGCGCGCTCGCGCTC
>JAEZBP010000585.1 GCA_023427125.1 Pseudomonadota bacterium
GATCGATCGCGATCGAGCGGCGATCCGGATCGACGTGCGCGACGCGCCCGAGGGGCTCGCGCACAGGATCGACATCCGCGGCGGTGACGGCTTCGGCCAGCAGCTCGCGTGGGAGGGCACGCCGCTCCGCATCACCCCGCCGCTGAGCGCGCTCCCGATCGAGGCGCTGCTCCTCGACGCGCACGGCAACCGGCTCGCGCGGGCCGGCGCTCGGCTCGAGGCGGTGGCCTCCATCACCACCGCACCGGCGCCCGCCGAGACCGGAGCTCGCAACCTGCTGGAGAGCCCCTGGCTCTGGATCGTCGTCGCCGCGATCGTGATCGGCATCGGCGTCGCGGTCGGCGTGAGCGCGAGCGGCGATCGCTTCGTGCTCGAGCCGCCGGTGATCCGATGAGGCGGCTCGCCGCGGCGGCGCTGGGGCTGCTCCTCGGCGGCTGCATCACGGATCACCCGATCGCGCTCGAGCTGCGCCCGCCGCGGCTGCCCGACGGCGGGCCCGACGTGCCGGCCGAGGTCGTCGCGCACGAGGTGCGGCTCTATCGCATCGCGGAGGACGAGGAGTGTCCGACGCTCGCGGCCGTCGCGAGCGCCGCGCCCTTCGGCGAGCTCGGGCACGCGCAGTCGTTCGAGGCGAGCGAGGGCATGGGCGACGCGATCGGCGAGGTCCCTCCCGGCCGCTACGCGCTCGCCGCGCTCTCGCGCGACGGCGACTGCGGCGTGCACCTCTTCGGCTGCCGCGTGCTGGAGGTGGGCGCCACCCCGTTCCAGACGTTCGTCGTCGAGCTCGAGCCCGTCACGCACCCGCCCGGCTGCGGGACGTGTCGGAGCTGCGCCGGAGGTGCATGCGCCCCCATCGACGCGGTCTGCCGCTGACGGGGCCGGCTGACACGCGTTGGCAACGGTCTCGAGGTGATCACTTCCGAATGCGGGCGGAGGACCGGCACGACGAGCGCACGGAGGAACGTCCATGGCCAGCCTGAAGGAGAAGACCCTGCAGCGCCTCGAGGACTGGGAGCATCGCCTCGCCTTCGCCCTCGAGCGCACGCACATCGAGGCAGAACGGCAGCGCCTCCAGCGGCAGCTCGCCGACCTCTCGATCGCGAAGGATCAGATCGAGCATCTGGGCCAGGACGAGCTCGCGCGGGTGTACGAGCGCCTCGGGGCCGATCCCAACGACTGGATCGAGCACCGCCGCGCCTCGTAGGGCGATAGGGACCACGCTCAGCGGCGGCGACGCGGCGGTGGCGGTGGCTCGGCCGGCGCAGGAGGCGCTTCGGCGGCCGGCGCCACCTCGACCGGCACTCGCACGCGGAACATCGAGCTCCACGCGATACCGCCGTCGTCGAGCTGAATGCGCAGCGCATGTCCGACACGCTCCTCGACGCGACCGCGCACCCAGTCCGCCGGCTCCCACGCGCGGCGGAGGTGCACGACGGTGCCGGCCGCGACGTCGTCGGGGCTGCTCATCTGCGGATGGACCCACTGGCTCTCGCCGTCGAGGTAGACCACGTGGCGGCGGCCGTCGTCGGCGAGCGCGGTGATCACGCCGGCGAACTTCAGCCCCTCCATCTGATAGTTGACGAGGATGTCGGCGCCGGGCTCGCCTCGGACGGTGGGGGGCGTCGCCGGCGCGTCGCCACGGGCCGGCACGTGATCGTCGCCGGCTTGGAAGCGGACGTGGGGGAGCGTGGTCCAGCGCTCGTCGCCGGTGGGCAGGCGCACGTAGAGGGCCTGCCCGAGGCGCCGGACGACGGTCGCCGCCTGGAACTGGCCGGTGTAGCTCGGGCGGACGTGCACGCGCGCCTCCGCCCCGAGCGCGTCGGGCAGGAGCGCGTCGGCCGGCAGCCACTCGCTCGCCCCGTCGGCGTAGAGGACGCGGTGCATGGCCTCGCGGCGCTCGACCACCGCGCCGTAGAAATGGAACCCGGTGCCGTGGAAGTTCGCCCAGACCGCCGTGCCGACCTCGACGGGCTCGGCCGGCGCCTGCGGCTCGCTCGCCTCGTCATCGGCCTCCGTCTCGCGGCCGGTGGTGGTGTGGGTCGCGCCGACGTCGGGAGGGAGGTCCGGGCCGCTCGACTTCTTGCAGGCCGCCACCGCGATCGCGAGCCAGAGCCCGAGCCCGATCCAGAACGAGATTCCGATGCGCATGCGGGCCGATTGAAGCACGCCCCGCCGAGCTGAGCCAAGCGCGCCAAGCCGCGGCTAATGACGCTCGACGATCGCCAGGCGGGCGTGGGCCCACTCGATGGCGCGCTCGATCTCGTCGTGGTCCACCGCCGAGTGCTGGGGGCCGAGCGCCGCGAGGCGCTCCTCGGCCTTCGTGAGCTCCTCCTCCACCTCCGCCACGTCGACGTCCTCCGGACGGACGAAGCTGTCGGTGAGCAGGAGCACCTTGCTCGGGCCCGCCTCGACGAAGCCCGAGCCCACCGCCGCAACGAGGTCCTTACCGCCCGCGCGGTACTTGAGGACGCCCGCGCGCAGCGCCGCGAGCAGCGGGAGGTGGCCCGGCAGCACGCCGAACTCGCCCTCGACGCTCGGCGCCGCGATCGCCTCGCACTCCGTCGCGAGCGCGAGCCCGACCGGGGTCGCGATCTCGAGCGAGAGAACCTCCGCGTCCGCCATCGGCCTCAGCCTTCCTTCGCGAGCTTCGCGGCGTGCTCTTTCACGTCCTCGATGCCGCCCTTCAGATAGAAGGCCTGCTCGGGGAGATCGTCGAGCGAGCCGCTGAGGATCTCCTCGAACGCGCGGATGGTGTCCTCGAGCGGCACGTACTTGCCCTGGAGGCCCGTGAACTGCTGCGCGACGAAGAAGGGCTGCGACAGGAACTTCTGGATCTTGCGGGCTCGCTGCACGACCGCGCGGTCGTCCTCGCTCAGCTCGTCCATGCCGAGGATGGCGATGATGTCCTGCAGGTCCTTGTACTTCTGGAGCGTCTGCTGGACCTGTCGCGCCACCTTGTAGTGGCGCTCGCCGACGACGCCCGGATCGAGCAGCGTGGACGTCGAGTCGAGCGGATCGACCGCGGGGTAGATGCCGAGCTCGGAGATCGCGCGGCTGAGAACGGTCGTCGCGTCGAGGTGGGCGAAGGCCGTCGCGGGCGCCGGGTCGGTGAGATCGTCGGCGGGCACGTAGATGGCCTGCACCGAGGTGATCGAGCCCTTGTTCGTCGAGGTGATGCGCTCCTGGAGCGCGCCCATCTCGGTGCCGAGCGTCGGCTGGTAGCCGACGGCGCTCGGGATGCGGCCGAGGAGCGCCGACACCTCGGAGCCCGCCTGGGTGAAGCGGAAGATGTTGTCGACGAAGAGCAGCACGTCCTGCCCCTCCTCGTCGCGGAAGTACTCGGCGACCGTCAGCGCGCTGAGCGCGACGCGGGCGCGGGCTCCGGGCGGCTCGTTCATCTGACCGTAGACCAGCGCGGTCTTGCTGATGACCGGCTCGCCGCTCTCGAGCTTCGACTCGCTCATCTCGATGATCAGGTCGGTGCCCTCGCGGGTGCGCTCACCGACGCCGGCGAAGCACGACACGCCGCCGTGCGCCTTCGCGACGTTGTTGATGAGCTCCTGGATGAGCACCGTCTTGCCGACGCCGGCGCCGCCGAAGAGGCCGATCTTCCCGCCCTTACGATACGGAGCGAGGAGATCGATGACCTTGATGCCGGTCTCGAAGACCTCGACCTGGGTGCTCTGCTCGACGAAGTCGGGCGCCGCGCGGTGGATCGGCGCGTACTTCTTGGCCTGCACCATGGGCTTTCCGTCGACCGGCTCGCCGACGACGTTGAGGACGCGCCCGAGGCACTCCTTGCCGACCGGCATCGAGATCGGGGCGCCGGTGTTGCGGACCGCCATGCCCCGCACGAGGCCGTCGGTCGTCTCCATCGCGATCGCGCGGACGGTGCCCTCGCCGAGGTGCTGCGCGACCTCGAGGACGAGGTTCTCCTTGTCGTCGTTGATCGACGGGTTCGTGACGCGGAGCGCGCTCAGGAGCTCGGGCAGACCGCCGGGCGGAAACTCGACGTCGACGACGGGCCCGATGACCTGGGTGATCTGACCGCTGGCGAGCTGGGACATGCTTCTCCCTGTTCGAACGAGAGGGTGCGAGGAGATGAGGGGTGCCGAGCAGAGCCGCCTCATGGGCGTTGCCGACGCGCGCGGCGTCTAGCATGGGCGATTCATAGGGTCAAAGGCCTCGGAGCACCCATCGCGCGGGCCGGGAGATGGGGCCGGAGCAGGGCCTCGGCCAGCCTCGATCAGCGGCCGCGCATCCAGGGGAGCGCGTCGAGGTCGACGTTGCCGCCGCTGAGCACGATCCCCACACGGTCGAGGCCCTCGAGCGCACGGAAGCGCTGGCTGAGCGCCGCCGCCACCGGCACCGCCGAGCTCGGCTCGATCACGATCTTCATGCGCTCGAAGACGAGCCTCATCGCCGCGATCGTCGCGACGTCGTCGACCACCAAGACCTCCTCCACGAGGTCGCGCACGACCGGCCAGGAGAGCTCGCCGAGGGTGGTCTTGAGGCCGTCGGCGAGGGTGTCGGGCACGTGGCGCGCGACGCGCTCGCCGCGCTGCTTCGAGCGCTGCGCGTCGTCGGCGCCGCTCGGCTCGGCAGCGAAGACCCGCACGCGCGGGGCGAGCTCGGAGAGCGCGAGCGTGACGCCGGCGAGCATCCCGCCGCCGCCGACCGGGACGAGCACCGCGTCGAGCTCGGGGACCTGCTCGAGGAGCTCGAGCGCGAGGGTGCCCTGCCCGGCGATGACGTCGGGGTGATCGTAGGGCGGGATGAAGGCGCCGGAGGTCTCCGCGACGACCCGGGCGGCCGTCGCCTCGCGCGCCTCGAGCGTCGGCTCGCAGAGGTGAACGACGGCGCCGTAGCTCTCGACCGCGGCGCGCTTCACCCGCGGCGCGTCGCTCGGCATCACGATGTGGGCCGGGATGCCGCGCGCCCTCGCGGCGATGGCGAGGGCCTGCGCGTGGTTGCCGCTCGAGTGCGTGACGACGCCGCGCGAGGCGGCCTCATCGTCGAGGCGCATCACCGCGTTGGCGGCGCCGCGCGCCTTGAACGCGCCGCCGCGCTGGAAGTTCTCGCACTTGAAGAAGAGCTGCCGGCCCGCGCGACGGTCGAAGGTCGACGAGGTCAGCACCGGCGTCACGTGCACGTAGGGCGCGATGCGCGCGCGCGCCTCCACGATCGCCTCGAGGGTCGTCGCGTAGCTCACGGCCGGACGGTAGCAGCCTCGGCGACTCGCGGGCGCGCCCTCAAGTCAAAGACCGTCACGAGACCAGCCCGCTCGGAGAGGGCGCCGAGCAGCACGTTCACCTCGGCTCGACACCGGTAGCGCCAGCTGGGCGCGAAGACGCGCGCTCAGCGAAAGACCCGGACGCGCACCGCGTCGTCGCCGGCGCCGGCGCGGAGCTCGAAGCGCGCGCGCGACGGACCGCGCACGGCGATCAGGCCCTTCAC
>JAEZBP010000629.1 GCA_023427125.1 Pseudomonadota bacterium
GCCCGAGGGCGTGGGCCTCGCGCCGGTCGTGCACGTGGACGTTCGCGGTGAGGTGCAGGAGGCGCGCGTGCGCACCGTCCTCGCGCATCGGCCCCGTGGGCTCTTGCGGCTCGATCTCGCGCTCGCCGAGGCCGAGCACGCCGGCGGCCACGTGCACGAGCCCGTGCTCCTCGTCGTGACGCGGGCATCGAGCGCGGCCGAGGCGGCGCTCGCCGCGGCGCTCCCCGACGTGGATCCGGTCACCTCCCCCGGCGGCCGCCGCGTGCTCCGGCTCATGCCGCTCGGCGATCCGGCCCATGCAATCAAGGAGCGGAGCGGAGTGACGCCAGGCCGACACCCGCCGCTGTTTGCGGGTGTCGGGATGCCGACACGAAGCGGAGCGACCCATGCGATCGCCCGGGTCGTGGCCGCGTTCGGCGAGTGCCCCGAGGCGCCGCTCGCGGTCCGAGGCACCGCGACCGAGCAGGAGACCGTGCACGAGCTCCCCGCCCCGCGCGCCGTCGGGTTCTGACGAGCTCAGCGAGGGGTGAGCCGATCGCGGAGCTGCACGAGGCGGAGCTGCGGGATCGCCTGCCCCTCGAGCTCGTCGATCTGCGCCTCGACCGTCGGGAGGGCCTCGGGGCCGTACACCGCCTCGATCACCTCCGCGGCGCGGGCGCCGACCGACTCGCGCGAGGCGGCGCTCACGAGGTTCGTGAGCATGCGGCGGTCGCCTCGCACGCTGGGATCGAGCTCGGCGGCCGCCTCGTAGCGCCGGATGGCCTCGGTGATCCATCCGCGCGCGAAGAAGAGGTGCCCCATCAGGAGCCGCGGCCTCGCGTCGCCCTCCATCTGCTGCGCGAGCGCGTAGAGCGGGCGGATCTCGCTGCGGTCCTCGAAGACGTGGCCCTCGTCGACCATGCGCAGGAACGGCCGGAGCGGCTCGGGCGGCGGCTCGGCCCAGGGATCGCGCGCCGAGAGGGGCGAGGCGGCCGCGCTCGGATCACCCTCGGCGCTCCCCTCCACCTCGTCCCAGCGCGCGGCGATGCTCGGCCACTGCCAGACGGCGGCGCCGAGCGCGACCGCGATGAGCCCCGCGATCCACACGCCCGCTCGCGACCGGGTCGCGGCGGGCGGCGCAGCGCTCGCGGCCGGCATCTTCGGCCGGCGGTGCGTCACCGGCTCGCCCGCATACTGCGTGGGGGCCTCGCTCACCTCGTCGAGCTCGACCACCCACGCGAGGGGCGGCTCGATCGCGTCGAGCGCCGCGAGCATCTCACCGGCGTGGGCGTAGCGATCGGCGATCTCTTTGGCCATGGCGACGTCGATGACGTCGGCGAGCTCGGGGGCGACCCTCAGCTCGGGGCGCACCGACGCGAGCCGCGGCACCGGCGCCGTCAGGTGCGCGCGCATCAGGTCGGCGCGGGTGTCGCCGATGAAGGGCCGGCGCCCCGCGAGGAGCTCGAAGAGCAGCACGCCCGCCGAGTAGACGTCGGAGCGCTCGTCGACCGCGGAGCCCGAGGCCTGCTCGGGGGACATGTACGCGGGCGTCCCGAAGACCACGCCGCGCTTGGTCAGCGTCGGCTCGTCGTCGATCGCACCGTCGCTCTCGACCATGCGCGCGAGCCCGAAGTCGAGCAGCTTCACGTGCTCGCTCCCGTCGGGCATCCGCGAGAGGAAGACGTTGGCCGGCTTGAGATCGCGATGCGCGATGCCCTTCTGGTGTGCGGACGCGAGCCCGAGCAGCACGTGCCGCGCGATCGCGAGCGCCCGCTCGGGCTCGATCGGATCGCCGCGCACGACCTCCTCGAGCGTGTGCCCCTCGAGCAGCTCCATCACGAGGAAGGGCCGCTCGCCGTCGATGCCGTAGTCCGAGATCCCGACCACGTGGGGGTGCGTCAGCGCGCTGAGCACCCGCGCCTCGCGCTCGAAGCGCGCGCGCAGCTCGTCGAGCGAGAGGAGGTCGTCATGGAGCACCTTCACCGCGACCGGGCGCCCGAGGGGGAGCTGCACCGCGCGATAGACGATCCCGATGCCGCCGGTCCCGAGCTTGCCCTCGAGCCGATAGCGCTCGGCGATGACGTGGCCCGCGGGGAGCTCGCTCGGCTTCCCTTCGTCGGACCCCCAGGTCTCGCCGCTGCGCTCGCTCGATGCCATTGTCGCCTCTGCCGCGGGGGCCTCCGAGCATAGCCGACCGACGCCGGGCACACACGCGAGCGCCTCGGCTCGGCCCGTGCGTCGCGATTTGGCTCAATCGCAGGTGATGTCGCTCGTCGTCGACTCGGCCATGCCCACCGTCCCGTTGCTCTCGTCCCTCCAGCGGAAGAGGAGGGTCGCCTCGGCGCCGCAGAGGCTCCGCGGGTCGGTGGCCACGCCCGGGGCGCTCTCCCCCGTGAACGTCGTCGAGAAGGTCTGGCCAGGCATCACCACCTGAATGAACCCCGGCGGACGGTTCGGGGAGATCGTCGCGACGACGATGTCGCCGGCGAAGATGTCGATCGCCTGCGGCAAGAGCTCGTGAGTCTCCTGCGCGTGCTCGCCGACGCGATACGTCACCGGCATCGTGATCGCCACCACGTCGCCCTCCGTCGCGGCGCGCACCTCGACGCTCGCGGCGCCGATCGTCGCGTCGAGGCCGATCTCCGTGTCGATCGCGCAGCTCGATGCGGCACATGCGAGCACCAGAGCCAGCGCGCGCGTCACGTGGTGAGCCGCTGCTGGAGGGGACGCACGATCTGCTCGACGTTCTTCACGGCGCGCGTGACGTCGTCCTCGCCGAAGTCGAGCTCCTGGACGATCGCCTCGTGCACCGCGTCGTAGAGCCAGGTGCTCCCGGCGTCGTCGAGCGCGCACTCGGTCGCGGTGTGCCCTTGGTGCGTGAGCTTCGGCAGCGCGTCGCACGCGCGCTCGAGCACCGTGAGCAGCTCGCCCAGGTACCCGCGGACGGCCGACATCTGCTCGCTGAGCGGCTCGAGCAGCTCGGGCGAGTCCTCGCGGTGCCGCGCCATCACCTCGGGCGCGTCACGGTCGAGCCGCTCCAGCACGAGCCGCAAGACGATCACGTCGTCGACGTACGCCAGGAGCCCGCGCATCCCGGGGATCGCGTTCTGCCCGGACAAGAGATGCAGGAGAGCCCCTGCAGCGAGAATGCGATGCTCGTCGTCGAGATCGGGATCCTCGACGATGCGGAGCACGGCCTTCACGTCTTGCGGCAGCGAGAGCATCGCCTCTCGCACCGTCGCCTCGAAGTCTTCCTGTGACATCTTCCCTTCGGGCGCGCCTGGGGCGGCGCGCACACCTCGCTGGTTCTGGCCCAGTGGGCGAGAGTCGCAAATTTGCCCCGCACCGACAACCCCCGGAGCGTCCTCCGAGACGGCGAGCGGTCGGGCGTCGTGAGAGTGGGGCTCGGCCCGCGCGGTCGAACGCGCGGGCCAAGCGAGCTCAACGCGGCATCAGCTCGCGCCCAGCCGGGCACGCGACCTCGACCCCGGTGGGGCCGTCCTCGGTGCGGATGATCTTGAACTCGACGCGGCGGTTCTCGTCCCACGCGGCCTGGTTGCTGCGCGGGTTGATCGGGCAGCGCTCGCCGTAGCCCGCGCTGCGCAGCCGCTCGCGCGCCACGCCGCGCTGCACCAGCGCCTCCACGACCGCCGCGGCGCGATCGCGCGTGAGGCGGATGTTGTACTCGTCGCTCGAGCGCTCGTCCGCGTGCCCCTGCACCTCGATGAGCGTGATGTGGGGATTGCCGACGAGCGTCGCGGCGACCGCGTCGATGATCGGGAAGCTGCGCTGCATGATCGCGGCGCTGTCCGTCTCGAAGTAGATCTTCTCGAGGATGACGATCGAGTTCTCCTCGATGATGACGCTGCCGGTGTCCGGGCAGCCGTCGTCGTCCTCGGTGCCGTTGTAGGTCTCGGGCTCGTTGGGGCAGCGGTCGTCGACGTCGAGGATGCGGTCCGAGTCGTTGTCCGGATCGGGGCAGCCGTCCTGGTCCTGGAAGCCGTCGACGTCCTCCGGATCGTTCGGGCACAGATCGTCCGTGTCGAGGATGCCGTCCGAGTCGTTGTCGGGATCGGGGCAGCCGTCCTCGTCCTGGAAGCCGTCGCGATCCTCGGGATCGTCCGGGCACTCGTCCTCGTTGTCGAGGATGCCGTCGCCGTCGCGGTCGCCCTCGTTGCCCTCGGGGCAGCCGTCCTCGTCAGCGTCGCCGTCGCGGTCCTCCGGGACCATCGGGCACTCGTCATCCACGTCGAGGATGCCGTCGCGATCGTTGTCGGGGTCGGGGCAGCCGTCCTCGTCGGCGAAGCCGTCGAAGTCCTCCGGCTCGTCCGGGCACTGATCGACGTCGTCGCGCAGCCCGTCGCCGTCGCGATCGCCGATCGAGGGCTCGAAGATGAAGCCGACCATGCCTCGAACGTCGGCCGCGGTGGCACCGCCCGTCGGGATCGCGCCGCCGCCGCCGAAGACGAGGTAGCTCGAGCGCTCGACGAAGATCTTGAGGCCGAGCAGGCCCTCGAGGTTGGTCGTCCCCTCGACGCCGAAGTCGCCGCGCCCGTCGAGGCCACTCATGATCTGGTTGCCGTAGACCTCGAGGACGAGATCGAGCGGCGCGTCGCCGAGGCGGAAGCTCGCGCCGAGGCCGAAGGTGAGCTGGTCGTCGTAGACGAAGTTCGCGCCGCCCATCACGGAGCTCAGCACGCCGCTGCCCATGCTCGTCTCTTCGGTGCGCCCGCCGACCGGGAAGGCCGCGCCATCGCCGATCACGAGGCGATAGCCGACGTCGAGGTTCAAGCGGACCTGGCGGATGGGCCGCCACTCGCCGACCACGTGCGGCCAGAGGACGAAGGTCGGGTCGCCGGCGAACCTGCCGGTGTCTCCGGTCGGGAGCTCGAGCTGAAGGATCGCGGCGAGCCCGAAGCCGTCGTTGCGCTCGGCGCGCAGGATCCGGATCTTGCTGTGGATCGCGATGTTGCCGAGGCTCTGGTTGTCGAGACCGCGCGCGCTGCCGAGGCCGCTCTGCGGGTCGTTGAAGAAGCCGGGCACGGTGATGTTGGCGCCCGCGCCGACGACCACCGGGACCTGCACACCGACGATCAGGAGGTTGGCCAAGCCGAGGTTGAAGTGCAGCGTGCCGGTGAGCTGCGCGTCGACCACGCGTCCGCACAGGAGCCCCTCGCAGCGCTGCAGGCCCATGTCGCCGCGGTTGATCAGGCCGTCGAAGGGCAGCATCCCGAAGCCGCCGTCGAGGATCAGGCCGAAGCTGATCCCGAGGTGCGGCAGGACGTCGGTGCCGTTGACCGAGAGGTGGCCCTTCGAGTCGACGGCGGGCCGGAAGAGGTGGAGGTCCATGCCGCCGGTCGTGAGCCGGCCCGCCCTCTCCTGCGCGTGCGCGGTCGGCACGTGTGCGATGGGCACACCGGCGAGGAGCGCGAGAGCGAGGAGCGACGAAGCGAAGGCGGCACGCCCGAATCGAAGTCGGAGCATCGAAGGTCTCCCATGCGAAACCGTAGGGATCTCGCGTGGCGGCGATTATCGCCGAGGAGCCCGCCAAGTCAACGCATCCATTGCCCGTCCGCGCGCGGGTTTCGGACAGGCGTTCAGTGCGAGACGCGGTGGCTCACCCACTGGCGCCCGCCCGCCACGCCGGCGTGCTCTCTCGCCGCTTCGATCGTGGCCGATTGGTCGTTCCGGTGCCGCGCAGCGATGCCGTCGGTGACCGGACCCATCGGCCCGCGATGGGATAGGAGCCGTAGGCGCGGAGCGGCGGGGCCTGAAAAGCCCCGCCGGCCAACTCAAAGCCTGTCGCACGGGGAGCGCCGAGCGAGCGGTCCGCCGCTCGCCGGACACCGGGGACAGGTAGCGCCGACTGGACGGAGGGTCGCGCAGCTCGGGCCGCGCGATCGCGAAGCGCGCGCACAGCCAACTCAAAGGCCATCGCAAAATCACGGCGCTCGGGGAACGCCGAGCGGAGCGCTCCGGCTGACTGGACACCGGGAATGGGAAGCGCCAGCGGCGCGCCAAGCAACTCAGTCGCTGCCGCCGTGGCGCGCCAGGATCTGCTGGTAGTTGCGCGCCTGCGGGGTCGAGCCGAAGCGGGACACGTAGGTGCGCATGTGCCGGAGCGCGTTCTGGGTCTGCCCGCGTGCGCGGTACGCCTCGATGAGCATCCCCAGCTGCGGCGCGGTCCTCGCCCGGCCCTCGAGCAGCCGGATCACGCAGGCGTTGTCGCCCGACATCGTGCACTGGCGCGCCTCGGCGTCGATGTTCGAGCCCTCGTTGCGGGGCGGCGTCGGGTCTGGAGGGGTCGGGGTCGGATCCGCGCGGCCTGTCTCCGCCGGCCGGCGCGGTGTGCGAGGCCGGTCGCGGTCTCCGCGAGGCGTGCGGGGCTCATTGACCGCGACGGGCTCGGTCTGGCCGTGCTGGCCCCCGCCCGCTTCGGCGGCGCGCTTGATCGCCGAGGCGGTCGCCCGCTGGCTCGGCGTGATGCCCTGCATGTTCAGCACGAACTCCGCGAGCCGGAGCGCCTCGCTCGGGCTCCCCGCCAGCACGGTGCTCGCCGCGTTGTTCTGCTGCGTCGCGTAGCCCTGCACCGCCTGGACGACCTGCGGCCGGCTCCGGAACGGGCTGTCCTCGGCGAGGTTCTCGAAGTCGAAGTACGCCGCCTGGTAGTCGCCCTGCGCGAGATGCCCGAGCCCCGCCTGGAACACGCGCGCGTCGGGCTGGAGCGCCGTCGTGCGGGCGCGGCACGCGGTGGCCGCGGCGTCGCCGGGCCGCTC
>JAEZBP010000633.1 GCA_023427125.1 Pseudomonadota bacterium
CGCTACCCCCTCGAGCAGCCTCGGTGTGACAGGCTGTCCCATCGAGCGACGCCTCGAGCAGCCCCGGGGTAGGTCCGGGCACCACGCGCCACCTTCTCGAGCAGCCCCGGGGTAGCTCGGGGCACCACGCGCTACCCCCTCGAGCAGCCCCGGGGTAGCTCGGGGCACCACGCGCCACCCCCTCGAGCAGCCTCGGTGTGACAGGCTGTCCCATCGAGCGACGCCTCGAGCAGCCCCGGGGTAGGTCGGGGCATCACGGGCTCTCCCCTGGCGCTACCCCGATGTAACGGGCTGTCTCATCGAGCGACGTCTCGGGCAGCCCCGGAGTCGGTCGAGGGGTAACGAGCCCACCCTCCGAGCAGCCCCGGGGCGGGTTGGGCATCACGCGCGATCTCCGCGAGCCGCCGCGGGGATGTTCCGGGCGTCGCGCCGGCGCCGCGATCAGAGGCCGGGAGCGGCGCGGCCGCGCCGCCGCCGCGTCCAGAGCGCGCCGACGCCCAGCGGGAGCGCCAGCGCGCTGAGCAGCCAGCGGAGGATCAGCTCGTTGCGCACGCGGCCCAGCTCCGCCGCGAGGTCGGCGGCGTTCTCGCCGCTGCTCCCCGCGTCGAGCTCCGCGAGGCGCAGGAGCGTGATCGGGATCGTCGTGAGCAGGAAGCCGGCGGTGAAGCCGAGCGTCAGCCGCAAGAGGTGCGTGATCGACTCGCCCTCGTGCTCCTTCACCGCGCCGATCGCGAAGAGCAGCGCGACGGCCGGGAACGCGAGCGCCGAGCCCCACGCGAGCCCGTACGCGCCGAGCGCGAGCGCGCGGGTCAGCATCCGGCGCGCCTCCTCGTCGAGCTCGAGCTCGAGCAAGAGGCGCGCGGCCGCGCGGGGATAGGCGAGGTGGTTCTCGCGCTCGCTCCCGTTGGCGAGGCCGCGGTAGAGATCGGCCGCCTTCTCGAGCTGCCCCGCCCGCTCGTAGAGCGTCGCGCGCGCGACCGCGGTCGCCGGCGGGAAGTCGAGGCGGCGCAGCTGCACGTACTGCGTGAGCACGCGGTCGAGGTACATCGCGGCGTCCTCGTCCTCGCCGCTCTCGAGCTTCGCGA
The DNA here is from genome assembly GCA_023427125.1 of Pseudomonadota bacterium. Classification (GTDB taxonomy): domain Bacteria; phylum Myxococcota_A; class Polyangia; order Polyangiales; family Sandaracinaceae; genus JAEZBP01. The sequence continues at coordinate 1,086 of JAEZBP010000633.1, forward strand.
GCCCGAGCTCCTCCAAGAACCGCGGGTCGGGGCGATCCTCACCGAGCAGCGGCACCGCCGCCTCCAAGACGTCCGCGGCCTCGGCCGCGTGGCCCTTGCTGCGCAGGTAGCGGCCCATCATGAAGAAGGGCCGCGGGTCGTCGGGGATCGCCTGCATCGCCGCCGAGAGCTCGGCGATCGCGCCCTCCTCGTCCTCCTGGCGATCGCGCAGGCCGGCGAGCTCGGCGTGGGCCGCGAGCACGGCGTCCCCGGAGTCCTCCGCGTCGACGCGCTCGAGGAGCTCCCGCAGGGCCGGCTCGGCCGCCGCGAGGTCGTCGTCGAGGATCCGCGCGCGCGCCACCTCCAGCCAGAGGAAGCAGGCGTCCTCCTCGTTCTCCTCGAGGAGCGCCTCGAGGGCCGCGCGCGCGTCCTTCACGCGGTCGTCGTGCAGCGCCAGGAGCGCGTCGCGGAAGGGCTCGCCGTACTCGTCGTACTCGTCCATCTGATCGGGGCCCCAGCTGCCCGCGAGGAGCGCCCACCGATCGTCGTCGCTGATCTCGTCGGGGATCTCGGCCCGCTGCTGCGCGTCCTCCTTCTCGAGCAGCTCGAGCATGCGCCGCGCGCGCTTGGCGATCTCGGGCGAGGACGCCGTCTCCATCGCGTTGCGCAGCTCGGTCTCGGCCAGGTCGAGGTGGCCCTCGCCGCGCAGGCGCTCGGCCTCCGCGATGCGCCGCTCGGCCATGCCGTCGAGGCACTCGACGACGCGCTCCTCGCAGCGCGCGACGGCCTCCGGGCTCGCGCCCTTCTTGCGCTCGAGCGCGCGCTCGTACGCGATGCGCGCGTCCTCGAGCTGCGCCGCCACGAAGTAGCGATCGCCCTCGGCCATCTGGTCGTCGAACGAGCCGCCGCCGAAGAGCCTCTTGAAGAAAGACACGCGCTGTTGCTCCTGTGTGTTCGCGTCGCTCAGCTCTTCTTGTCGCGCTGAGTCAGCCGCTGGATCGCGACCGCGCGGAGGGAGGCTGGCACGTTCTTGCTGCGCGAGAGCGCTCGAAGATCGTTGAAGCGGATGTGGCTGAGGAAGCGCATCGAGAGCTCGGCCGGGGTCTTCGGGTTGAACACGAGCGCGCGCTTCACCTCGTAGTTGCCGAGCCACTCGCGCCGGGTGCCGATGGCGCGGAGGACGTCGGTGCCGACCTGCTTGCTCAGCGCGACCCGCGCCCCCTCCGCCTCGGTCATCGCGGGCGACGAGACCGCCGCGAGCGCGACCGCCTTGTTGCTGTCGCGCACCAGGATGGCGCGGGCCGCCGCGCTCCCGATGAGGCACATGCGCAGCTTGTTCGGGATCGACATCTCGAGGAGGAGCTGGGCCAGCGGCTTGTGCGACTCCTTGATCGCCTCGGTGCCGTCGACCTTGTCGGTCTCGATGGGCTCGTCGTCGTCGTCGTGCGAGAGGGCGCTCTGGAAGTCGAGATCGACGGGCAGCGGCTCGTCCTGCGGCTCGTCGACGATCAGCTCGCCCTGGATCGCCTCGACGTGCGCCTGGAAGGTGTGCACGCCGGTGAGCTCGACCCCGTTGCGCGCCGCGAGCTCGACCAGGCGGTCGACCGTGCTCATCCGCGTGTTCTTGTTCTTGTAGAGCGCCTCGATGATCTCGGGCGTCGCGAGCAGGCGCTGCTGATCGGTCGCGATGCGCTCGCAGACCTGCTCGACGGCGGAGCGCGCGATCCGGATCAGCGTGGCGTCCGGCGTCGCGCGGTTCTGGGCCAGCTCGCCGAGGAGGGCCGCGCGCGCCTGCACGTGGTCGGCGAGGCCGTCGAGGATGGCCGGGTGGAGCGGCGCCTTGCACGCGGCCTCGAGCACGCCCTCGGGC
>JAEZBP010001132.1 GCA_023427125.1 Pseudomonadota bacterium
CACCGGGAACTCGCCGAAGAGCGCGACGCCGAACGCCGCGTCGGGGATGGCCGCACGGATGCCGGGCACGACCACGTCGCGAAGCCGCGCGCGGATCGTGTCGATCTCGTCGCGCATGCTGCCGCTCGAGTCGATCACGAACAACACATCGACCACCGCGAGCGACGCGGGCAGCGAGAAGCGGGCGGTGACCTCACCGAGCTCTGGAGGGGCCTCGATGCACGGGCGCGGCGGCGGCCCCGCGTCGGGCCCCGCGTCGGTGCCGGCGTCGGTGCCGGCGTCGATGCCCGCGTCGGGCGCGTAGAGCCCGGTCTTGGATCCGCACGAGGCGAGGCACACGGCCAGGAGCGCCGCGCTCGCGATTCGACGCCGCGTGCTCTCGCGCACAGCGACCCATGTGACCGTGTTCACGCCGTCAGCGAGCTTCGCAGCCCGTGCCATCGGCGGCTGGGATCAGGATCTCTACGAGGCGGCTGCCGAGACGGGTGCGCCGGTCCCCGCGGAAGACGATCTCGAGAAGGAAGACTTGAGGCTCAGGACCAGGCATCACGACGTCGTTCGAGATGCGAAGCTGATAGAACACGCGGGTCCCCGCGCGCACACCGAGGAAGGTGTCGGTGTCCGGGTCGATGCCCTCGATGCGATCCATCGGCTCGGCGCGGACGGGAATGACGTCCTCGACGAGCGTGCGCGGGTCGAAGCCGTCGCTCGGATCCGGATCGACCAGCACCGCGTCGACGTCGAACTCGATGACGTCGGCGAGTGTGCGGATCGCCGTGACGACCTGCTCGCTGAGCCGCTGCGCGCGGCTGCCGATGTCGAAGACGAGGGGCGTGCCGCCCTCGAGCGCGTCGGTGTCGCGCGCGATCGCGAGGAGATCCGCGCGCCCCGAGCCGTCGTCGCCCGAGTAGAGGCCGATGACCCGGATGCCGAGGCCGGTCAGCGCCTCGACGGCCTGCTCGTAGGTGTGCGGCGGCGGGACCGGGGAGCAGCGGTACGGGTTGCTCCCGCCCGGCCCCGAGTGGAAGGGCGCGTCGGTGAAGAGCAGGATGATCGGTAGCGCGTCGACGCGGAAGCACGGATAGCCGAAGCCTCCCCGCGGACAGCCGAAGGAGGGCGGCACGAAGGTGCCGAGGCCCTCGCCGGTGGCGGTCTGATAGAGCGCCTCGACCTGGCTCTCCGGTCGATCGAGGCCGTTGCCGAGATCGAGCGCGTCGACGGCGGCCTGCGCGCGGTTGAGGTCTTGGGTGATCGGCGTGAGCAGCTCGAAGGGGATGTCGCCGGCCTCGCCGCACATACCCTCGGGGAAGTCGTCGAAGTGCGCGACGCCGAGCGCCGAGTCGGGGATCGCGTCCGCGATGCCGGGCGCGATGGTGTCGCGCAGGCCTCGGCGGATCTGCTCGATCTCCTCGCCCATCGACGCGGTGGTGTCGACGAGGAAGAGGACGTCGGCGCGGGCGAGCTCCGCCTCGATGTCGAGGGGCACCTCGATGATGCCGCCATCCTGCGGGACCTCGATGCAGGGGATCCCTGCGTCGAGGCCCGCGTCACCGGCGTCGGGGCCCGCGTCGACCCCCGTGTCGGGTACATCGAGACCGGTCTTCGCTCCGCATCCGGCTGCGAGAGGAGCGGCGGCGACGAAGAGCGACGCGACGAGCAACCACCGCCACGTGCCGTCGATCAACACCATTCCGACTCCCCGCGCATGCGATGCACAAAGTAGCGCCCACGCGTGATTGCGTCGAGCGGGCGGAGGGCACCGCCCGCGGGGTCGCCCGTCGCGACCTTCGATGATCGCGCCCCCCTCGGAATCGATGCTCCCCTCAGCGACCGAGCACGCGCTCGCGCGCGCGTCGCGCTCTCGCCTTGTCCCGCGAGAATAGATCCACGTAGTCGATGGACAACGGAGCGGGGCTCGGCAGCTCGTCGGTGCGATCGCGCATCGCGGCCTCGAGCTCCTCGCCGAAGCGCTTCAGCACCGGGTAGGTCGTCGCGAAGTGCGTCTCCTCGAGTGAGTCGATCGCCTCGACGAGCATGGCTGCAGCGCGCCGCCCCACGTGCTGTCGCTGCGCGAGATCGACGTAGCTCGCGACCAGCGCGTCCGGCGTGAAGCCGTGGTGGATGACCAGCTCGGCGGCGACGCGGAGCGCGCCGTGGGCGCCGAGCGCGCCCTGCTCGAGGAGCACGAGCGAGGGCTGGAGGTAGTTGTAGAACGGGCAGACCCGCGGCCCGAAGTCGTCGAACGCGACCGGCGAGCTCACCCGGTCGAGGTGGATGAAGATGCGGCGCGCGCCGTCGTGGCGCGGCATGCGGCTGACGAGGCGCACGATCCGCGGGAGGGCGTCCTCGTAGACGCCGGAGGCGCGAAGGACGTCCATGAGCACGTCGCTCTCCACGCGCCCCGCGCAGATGTCGGAGTAGATGGAGTAGATGAACGCGTCGGCCTCGGCGTCGTCGCCGAACATGAACTCGTCGACGTCGGCCGGGAGCTCGGCGCGCGTCTCGAGCAGGGAGCCGAGCTTGTAGCCGACCTGATCCTTCAAGAAGCGGAAGCGGCCGCGCAGGAGCGCGCCGAGCTGCGGCTTGAGCGTCAGGGAGTCCCAGCGGATTCCGTCGAGGCGGAGCTTCGCCTCGAGCACCCGCCGGAGCTGCTCGGGGCTGCCCGAGACGATGTAGATACCGCGGGGCTCGGTGGCGCGGAGCTCGCGCAGCAGCGCGGCGGCGCCGGGCACCGTTCGCTTCTGTGCGGCCGACTCGAACGCGGTCCTCACGAGATCGCGGACCGTGTCGAACTCGGTGCGCAGGTAGGTCTTGTCGAGGTCCCACCGATAGACGAGGCGCCCTCGGTCGAGCGGTGCTCTCGGCGGTTCCGTCGCCATGCCCTGACGACCTTAGTACACCTCTCCGTCGTTTCGTACCTCCCTGCTCTCGAGCGGCGCCATCCGATACCGTGAGGGGTGGTATCCTCGCGCCGACGATGACTCTGGAAGCCACGCGGACCGACCTGCTGATCGTCGCCGCCCACGCCCCCGAGATGGCGGGCCTACGGCCGTGGCTGTCCGACAAGCTGATCGGGCAGATCCGCGGGCTCACCGTGCGCGGCAAGGCCGTGGGCATCGGCATGGCGTCGGCGGGTCCGGCGACGGCGCGCGGCATCCTCGCGGTCAGCCCGCGCGCGGTGCTGCTCGTCGGCTCGTGCGGCGTCTACCCGAACCTGCCGCAGTACCGCCCACACGACGTGGTGGTGGCGAGGCGCGTGCAGCTGGTCTCTCACGCCGTCAACGCGGGAAAGAGTGAGTTCCCCGGCCCCATGCAGACGCAGGTCGAGGGCAGCCCGCTGCTCGCGGCGGGCCTGGCCGCCTCCGGCGCGCGGGTGTTCCCTGCCTCGATCGCGTGCACGATGGCGCAGACCGTCGACGACGTGATCGCGGCCTCGGTCCACCCGGCGACCGGCTGCGAGGCGGAGAACCTCGAGGCGTTCGCCGTGGCGCAGGCGTGCAAGGCGTCGGAGATACCCTTCACGGCGGTGCTCGGCGTCAGCAACATCGTCGGCTCGACCGGCCAGCACGACTGGCGGCAGTTCCAGCGCGCCGCGGTCAACGCCGCAGCCGAGGTGATCGTCACCTGGATCCAGCGCGGCGCGCAGGGCCTCCCCCACGGCTGACGCGGGGCCTCCCCTCGACTTGCGCTTCGCTCGTCTTCGATCACGCCGCCGAGCAGATCGCCCGCGCGGATGAGGCGGCCTCACCCTCCTGGCGTGAAGATCGACGAGCAGGTCCCCGGCGAGTCCGGGAGCAGGCACGCACGGCCGCACTCGCACCGGCTGGGATCGTTGCAGCGCTCGCCGCGGGCGCAGTCGGAGTCCTCCCAGCAGCGGTTGCGCGGGAGGATCGCGTTGACGCAGGTCCCCTCGCCGCCCGCGCGGCAGACCTCGCCGACGCAGCGCTGGCTGCGGCTGCCGCAGTCGCCGTCCTCGAAGCAGCACCCCGCCGCCGGCCGCATGTCACAGCTGGCGGCGCAGGGGCCGTCGTGCAGGACGTTGACGCCAGCGCTGTGCGCGAGGCAGTTGTTGTCGTAGGTGGTGCCGTCGCAGCCGCAGACCGGCCGGATGAAGAGCGGACAGATGCTCGGCCTGCGCTCGCACATCCCCGTACCGGCGCAGTCTCCGAGCCGCTTGGCGCAGTAGCTCCCGAGGCGGGCGCAGTCGGAATTCTCCGTGCAGCCGCCGGTGCCGGCGTCCGTCCCCGCGTCGTCGGCGACGCCGCCGTCCATCGCGCACGCGCCGCGCGAGGCGACGTTCTGGCCCGCGGCGTTGGCGACGCACGCGTTGCTATAGGTCACTCCGTCGCAGCCGCAGACGGGCTCGACCTCGGTCGAGCAGCGTGTGGGCCGGGGCGTGCACACCCCGAGGCCCCCGCACGTCGCGGCCGCGCAGAGCTCGGTCGCGAGACAATCGTCGTTGCCGGTGCAGGAGTCGGAGCCGGCGTCGGTCATCGCGGCGTCGGTCATCGCGGCGTCGGTCGTCGCGCCGCCATCCGCGCTCCCCGCGTCGCCTGCGCTGCCGGCGTCGCTCGCGCCCGCGTCCTCGCGGACATTGGCGTCGTGCTGCGCCGTGCCGCCGTCCCGCGCGACCTGGGCGTCCATCCCGCCGCCGTCCCCCGGCTCGCTCCCGCCTCCACATGCACCGAGCACCAGCGCCATCGCGACGACCCAGCGAGTTGCACGCATCACGTCCTCCATATGCAAGAAGCCACCACGATATCACTCCCGGCCGGGCGCGCGGAGGGTGGCGGGGCCGCAAGACCCCCTCGAGGGAGAAGCGGGCGCGCCACGAGGGCAGGCGCGTCCCGCTCTGAGCGCGATCGCAGGTAGTCTATGGTTCGATCGCGGCGATCGGCGCGCTGCGCGACCTCAATGGTGTGCGACGAGGAGAACGCGCGCCGCGTCGATCCGATGGGCTGCACCGACGAGGACGGTGGGCACGGCGCAAGCGCGTGCGGCGGCGGAACTGCGACGACACCGACCCCATGTGCGCGACAGATCGATGGGAGCCTCAGCAACACGTGTGCGGGTGCAGGCCGGAGACGTTATCTGCTGGGGGAACGACACGCTCCCAGCACCGCTGGCGTGGTGACCGCGCGCGACTGGCACGGGCGGTGCTGCGCCTCATGAGGAGGAGGCGCCGTTATGGATATCTCACTGGTCGGGTTCTTGATTCTCCTCGCGCTCGCGCTG
>JAEZBP010000640.1 GCA_023427125.1 Pseudomonadota bacterium
GTCCGGCACGCCGCCGTCCCGCGGACCTCCGTCGGGCAAAGGGGCCGCGTCGGGGAGTAGGCTGGCGTCCTCCTCCGGCCCGCCGTCGGGCAGGCCGCCGTCGAGCGGGGCGGCGGCGTCACAGCCGAGCAGCGCGAGCGAGAGGGTGAGGAGGCCCGCGGCCCATCGAAGAGACGCGTTCGAAGCTTCGTCCACGCGCGCGCCCTCCGCATCGTTCGTACCAACGCCGCGCCGCGAAGGTCGCCCGCCCGCAGGCGCAGCGGTTGGGGGGTCGCTCACTACGACTGTAGGGTGCACGACCGCGTCACACAGCGGGCGGCTCAGGCGGCGCGCGGGACGGGCAGGCGGGCATCGTCGCTCAGCCACGCGACGAGCGCTGTCGCCTCGGCTTCGCTGACCGCTCGGCCGCACGGGAGGTCGTCCTCGGTGGCGCCCACCTCGAGCGATCCCTCGTGAAGGCGCTCGAGCATGTCAGGCCACTCGAGGGCGGGACGGCGCCGGGCGTGCCCCAATCGTGGTGCCAGACGTGGAGATCGCCCCGCTCGCCGAGGAGGCGCAGATCGACAGAGAGTCGACGTCGAACATCCATACCGCCGGCACTACCACGCGATCACTGATGGGCAGCAGAGATCGGACGCGCTGCGGGCGATCCTTGCGATCGCGACCGCCTCGTGGTCTAAGCGCTGCTCTTCATCGATTCCGATATAGAAAGAGGAGACACTCAGTGACGCAGACCCTGATCGAGCTCGAGGACGGAAGCATCACTCACTTCACCGAGACCGAGGATGGATTCGCCACCCTCGACACCGACAGCTACCTCCGCGTGTGGTCACGCGACGGCAAGGCGCGCGGCAAGGTCAAGGCCGGAGGCGGGCGGATGATCCGGCTGCAGGCCATCACGGTCGGGCCCGACGGCGCGCTGCTGACGGGGACGACGAAGATCGCCGCCTACGACCCGACGACCGCCAAGCGGATCCGAGAGTGGAAGGGCCACGGGAAGCACTCGGAGATCAGCGGGCTCGCGCTCACCCAGGGCGGCACCCGGCTCGTGTCGGGAGCGCACGTGAGCCTGGCCTCGAGCGCGAACGGCGTGCGGGTCTGGGACTACGCGGGCGGCGACGCGCTCGAGGTGATCCCGCTGCCCTCGCCCGTCCGGAAGCACGGGTGCGAGGTGCACGCGCTCGGGCGAGCCCCCTCGAGCGACGTCGTGTTTGCCCTCGCCTACTCGCGGCAAGGGCCGGACGAGAAGATCGGAGGCGCCTACTACCTGTTCCGCTGCGAAGGCGGCAAGGCCGAGCAGATCGCAGAGTGCTTGGCGCCGAAGCCGATGGGGCATGACACAGAGACGATGCTGAGAGTCCTGGCGATCACCGACCGCTACCTCGTGACGTCGAAGACCACGCAGTACCCCGAGCCGGGCGCGCCGCTGGCCCCGTTCGCGCCGAGCCTCGAGGTGCGGAGCCACGACGGAGCCCTCGTCGGTGCCCACGCGCTCGAGCCGGCGCTCCCGACGGTGCGCGCATTTCGCTACGAGCACGTGGCGGTGTCGCCCGATGGCGCGCGCGTGGCGGTGGTGGTCGGCGACGGGATCGAGATCCGCGCGCTGCCGTCGCTCGAGCTCGAGGTCCACATCCCGATCACCGACGCGGCGGTGGACCGGCTCGCGTTCGCGAGGGCCGGCGGCCTGCTCGCCGCGTGCGGCGCACGCATCCGCGCACTCGCGCTCCCGAGCTGACGCGACGCTGTGAGTAGGCGCTGCGCTCTGCGAAGTTGGTCGTCTCCGGCGAGATGTCTCCGATCTCCGTCGTTCTCAGCGCGCGGCGGTGCTTAGACGCGATGGGACCAAAGGAGGCTAATCGATGCACGCTGATACGCAGCTCCGCGCGCGTGTTGGGAGACCGCTCCTCGCCGTCCTCGCGATCATGATGCTCTCCGTCGGATGCGACGACGACGACGAACCGAGGAGGGATGGAGGTGGCGAGGCGCGCCTCGACTCGGGACGCACGCTTGGAGACAGCAGCGTCGGCGCGCTCACGGAAGCGGAGATCGCCGGCGTGGTGAACGCCATCAACGCCGGTGAGATCGCCTTCGCGCGGAGCGCAGAGGCGCGGCTGACCGACGCCGACCTCGAGGCGCTCGCCGGCGAGGTCATCCGGGGCCACACGGCGTCCGCCACGGAGCACGCCGACGTCATCGAGACGCTCGGCATCACGCCGGTCGAGAGCTCGCTGAGCATGGCGGTCGAGCGCACTGTGGCGTCGATGATCGATGATCTCTCCGGCGTCTCGAACGCCGATCTCAACGACGCGTACCTCGACGGGCAGATCATCCTCGACGCCGAGCTCCTCGACGACGTGCAGGAGTTCCTGATCCCGAGCGCGACGACCTCGCGATATCGCACGTACATCTTCGAGCTGCGGGAGCTCTTGTTCGCGAGCCTCACGGCGGGGCGCGAGCTCGACGGACCGCCGACGGGCGGCTTGACCCCGCCTCCGTCTCCTTGATCACAGCTCTAGCTTCTCCTCGATCACACCTCGACGCCTCGGGTCGGCGCGCGCCGACCTGAGGCGACGCGCCCTCACGGCTTGAGCCCGCGCGCAGCGGGGTCACTTCTCGGTCGAGGACATGACGACCGCCGAAGAGCGCGAGCGCGCACGCATCCGCGAGATCTCTCGCCTCATCCACGAAGCGGCGATGCCGGTGCAGGTGCTCTCGTTCCTCGCCTGGCCTCCCCAGGTCAAGGCGCGCTTCTTCGCGAGCGGCGAGCGCGAGCTGCCCGAAGTGCAATACCCGGACTTCGACCCGGCGCCGTCGATCGAGCTCGTCCGCGAGGCGCGGCGGCGGATCGCGCCGGTGACGCCGATCGACGCGCTGCTCGAGCGCCACGCCCAGAGCATCGAGCTCGGCGCGCGCATGCTCGCCGCGCGGGAGACCAACGCGTTCTACGCGCTCTCGCGCGAGATCTTCGGCGAGCCGACCGATCCGCTGCGCTACGTGCCGGTGACCTCGCTCGACATGGCGCACCAGATCCATCGGGTGGTCGGCGAGCTCGCGAACGTGGACCTGAGCGTCGCGGCGCCCACCGAGCACGACGCCGAGTCGGTCGCGCAGGTGCTCGAGGCCGGCGTGCACGCCCACTTCGGAGACGCGGCGCCCAAGGTCGAGGTCGTCGACGATCTCTCCGCGAACGCGCTGGCCACCCCCGATCGCATTCGCGTACGTCGCGGCGCGCGCTTCACCGATCGCGCGGCGAACGAGCTCCTCCAGCACGAGGCGTACGTTCACGTGGCGACGTCGCTCAACGGCCGCGCGCAGACCGATCTGCCGAGCCTCGGCGACGACCACCCGGCGACGACCCGTACCCAGGAGGGGCTCGCGGTCCTCGCGGAGCTGGTCAGCGGCACGCTCGAGCTCGAGCGCCTGCGCCGCCTCGCCGATCGCGTCGTCGCCATCCAGATGGCGATCGAGGGCGCGAGCTTCCTCGACGTCTATCGCTGGTTCGTCGGCCAGTGCGGCGGCGATCGGGACCAGGCGTTCGAGAACACCCGCCGCGTGTTCCGAGGCGGGATGCTGGGCGGCGGCGCGCCGTTCACGAAGGACGTCGTCTACCTGTTCGGCTTGCTGCAGACGTCCACCGCGATCCGCGCGGCGTTCGGGGCCGGCCGCGCCGACTGCATCGCGCTCTGCTTCGCCGGCAAGATCGACATCTTCGATGTGCCCGCGCTCGCCGAGCTCGCCGCGATGGGCCTCTGCAAGCT
>JAEZBP010000692.1 GCA_023427125.1 Pseudomonadota bacterium
GCCCGAGGGCGAGCAGCTCGTGACCGCGCTCGGCGCGCTGCGAGGGCTCTTGGTGATCGACGGCGCCCTGCTCGTCGGCTTGCGCGCCGGCATCGAGTGGGGCCGCACCACGCGGGAGCGCGGCACGATCGATCTCTACGGCGGCGCGCTCGGGCTCGTCGCCGGGTGGCGCTCGCCCGCGCTCGGGCCCCTCTCGCTCGACGTGACAGCGATCGCCTCGCTCGCGGCGCTCGCGCTCGAGGGGCACCCCGGGCGCGCCGGCGTGATCGGCGGCACCACGATCGCGCTCGTCGGCGAGGCGACGCTCGAGCTCGCGCCTTCGCTCCGCGCGGGGCCCGTCTCGATCGCGCTGCCGCTCGCCGTGACGGGCATGGCCTTCGCGCCCGAAGGCGAGATCACGGGCGAAGCGCCGATCGTGGCGGGTGGCCTCATCGTCTCGGCGGCGTTGCGGATCTCGATCGCGGCGTCACTTTGATGAGCCGATCGCGCCCCCTCCGCGGCACCAGAGGGGCGAACCCCAAGGAGCCCTCTTCGATGCTGTCCTGCCGACGCTTCCCTTCGCGCCTGCTCGTCCTCTCGTGCGTCCTCGCGCTCAGCGCGTGCGACGACGGGCCGATCCTCATCGACGCCGCCGCCGGCGCGGACGGCGCGCCGCCGATGCCCGACGGAGGACCGATCGACGCAAGCTCGTTTGACGGCGGGCCGCTCCCCGATCCCGATGGCGGACCGGACGGCGGCACCGACGCAGGCACCGACGCGGGGCCGCCCTGCGAAGAGCTCGATCCCACCGCGCCCATCGATCCGGCGGGCGGCGCGTGGCTCGCCAAGTTCAACAACCCCGGCGTGGGCGGCGGCACCGGCCTGCGCCCGGGGGTCGGCGCGTTCGCGTTCGGCGCCGACGGCAGCCTCTACGGCGGCGGCAACTTCACGACCGCCGGCTACGTGTCCGTCTCCAACGTCGCCGCGTGGCACCCGGCCAGCGGCTGGCGCGCGCTGGGCGACGGCCTCCCGATGGCCGTCAGCCACCTGACGTTCGGCGCCGACGGCACGCTCTACGCGGTGCATGGGCAGCCGGGCTCGTCGACCGCCTACCGCATCTCCCGCTGGGATGGAACGAGCTGGAGCACCTTCGCGGACGCCGACGGAGCGATCGCAGAGCTCGACGCGGTCGGCGATCGCCTCATCGCGGTGGGCAGCTTCACCGAGATCGGCGGCGCGTCGCACACGGGCGTCGCCTACTACGACGGCGCGGCGTGGCAGGGCTACGGTCTCGCGCCGGACCGCGGGGTGCAGACGGTCTCCGCCACCGGGCCCGACGACGTCTGCATCGGCGGTCAGTTCAACACCCTCGGCGTCATCGAGGCGCAGAACATCGCCTGCTGGAACGGGAGCACCTGGGAGGCGCGCAGCCTCCCGCTCGCCCCGCCCGAGACTCCATCCTTTCCGCCCCGCCCGGGTGTCTGGAACATCGGGGACCTCCAGCGCGATCCGGCGGACGGCTCGCTCGTCGCCGGCGGCAACTTCCGCCTCGACGAGCTCGAGACGACCGGCGGCGGCATCGCGCGCTGGACCGGCAGCGCGTGGGAGCTCATCGGCGGCGGCGTGATGGAGTACGGGCCCGGCGGCACGGGCAACGTGCTCGGCATCGCGATCACCCCGAGCGGCCTCTACATCGGCGGCGCCTTCCGCTTCGCCAACGCATCGATGGATCCGCTCACCGAGGTCAACGACGCGGCGCGCTGGGACGGGACGCGCTGGCATCCGATGGCGAGCGGCCTCTTCGCAGAGAGCGGCTTCGGGATCGGCGCGCGGCCGGCGGCGGCCGGGGTCGTCGCGGCGACGCCCGATGGAGGGAGCGTCTTCTTCGGCGGCACGATGAACCGCGCCGACACGATGTCCGTCGGCGGCGTCGTGCGGTGGGACGGCACCTACTGGCGCGGCCTGCGCGCGGCAGGCGAGCGCTACTACGGCCTGAGCGGCGAGGCGCGCGCCTTCGCGCGGCGCGGCACCTGCGAGGTCTACCTCGGCGGGGACTTCATCTACGCTGGCGAGGTCCGCGCCAACAGCATCGCGCGCTTCACCCGCGAGGGCGGCTACGAGGCGCTCGGCGACGGAGTGCTCGGCACGGTGGAGAGCATCGAGGTCACGCGCGAGGGTCTCGTCTACGCCGCCGGCAACTTCGTCGACGAGAGCGGCACCGTGCTCCGCAACCTGGCGATGTGGGACGGCACCGAGTGGGTGAGCGTCGGCGGCGGGGTCGGCGATCCGACCGACGCGACGGAGACGGTCCGCGCGCTCGCGATCGGCGAGGGGCGCGGGCCGGGTGGCGCGGACCTCGTCTACGTGGCCGGCCACTTCACCTCCGCCGGCGGCGAGCGCTCCTCGGGCTTCGCGATGTGGAACGGGAGCGCGTGGACGGATCTCGGCGCGGGCATGCGGGGCCACGAGATCCCGACGATCCCCGGCAACTACGCCGACCCGAGGGTGACCGCGCTCCTCGTCGATCCCGACACCGGCGATCTCATCGTGACCGGAAGCTTCACCGCGATCGGCGAGAACGATCAGCACATCGAGACGACCAACATCGCGCGCTGGGACGGGAGCGCGTGGCACGCCTTCGGTGACGGCGCGGGCAGCGCGGAGAGCCCGATCATCTCCGCGACTCTCTGGAGCGGCCGCGTCGCGATCGCGCGCCAGTTCGTCAATGACGATCCGCTGCGCTTCGCGGTGTGGACCGGGACCGAGTGGGAGGCCATCGGCACCGATCAGCCCGGCTACACCATCCCGTCGGCGATCGACGGCATCGGCGACTCCCTCTTCGTCGCCGGCAACTGGAGCGGCGGGAGGCACGCCGCGGTCTTCGACGGAACGGCGTGGAGCACGCTCGGCGACGGCACGAGCGACGGCACCAGCGCGGTGCTCGCCATCGAGGGCGGCGTGCTCTACGGCGGCGCGTTCAACCGCGCTGGAGACACCGGCTCGGGCGGCATCGGCTTCTGGCAGTACCCGGAGTGAGGATGACGCGCTTCGCGGCGGGGATCGTGCTCGCGCTGGTCGCGTGCGACGCCCCGCCGCCGGGCGCGCCCGACGCCGGCGAGGACCTCACGCTCTTCGTGCTCGAGCCGGCCGAGACCGAGCTCTCCAGCGTCGATGGCGCGAGGCCCTCGGTCACGCTCCGCGCCTTCACGCGGACGCTCGTCGGCGGCGACGTGGAGGTCACGCCCGAGCGCTGGACGCTCACCCACGATCGGCTCGGCACGATCGACGAGCACGGCACCTTCACCGCCTCGGGCCGCGCTGGCGGCGAGGTCGAGGTCATCGCGACCTTCGACGAGATGGAGGCCAGGGCGACGATCCGCGTGCGCCTCGAGCTGACGCTGCCGCCCGACGCGATCCCCGACGGGCTGATCGACGGCTTCGACACTCTGCCTGAGCTCGAGGATCCCTTCGAGAGCGCGTCCATCCTCTACCCGCTCGAGGGCGCGCGCATGCCCAACAACGTCGGCGCGCCCGAGGTGCAGTGGTATCCGCGCCAGCGCGCCGGCGACGTCTTCCGCATCGAGCTCGCCGCTCCGAGCGCGGTGGTGCGCGGCTTCGCCTACGACGACGGGCGCCTCTTCCGCTCGAGCTTCCGCGTGCCGGCCGAGGCGTGGCGCGCCATCGCCGACAGCGCGCGCGGCGCCGAGGTGAGCCTGCGGGTGGATCGCATCCCGATGGGCCGTGAGGCGATCGTGCGCGGCGCGCCGATCACGATCGAGCTGAGCGCCGAGGGCGTCTTCGGCACGCTCTACTACTGGCAGGTGCGCCTCGACCCGGAGGCGAGCGACGTCCTGCGTGTCGACGCGGCGAGCGGCGAGCGCGAGAGCGTCTTCGCGACCGAGCCGGGCACCTGCGTGGGATGCCACGCGCTCTCGCACGACGGACGGCGCTTGGCCGCGACCACCGACGCGCGCGCGCTCTCGTGGGCGACCGCGGTGGTCGACACCACAAGCGCCGAGGCGCCGCCGCCCGACGTCTTCGCGCCGCTGAACCCGGGCTATCACTTCTTCGCGTTCAGCCCCGACGACCGGCGCATCCTCGCGAGCCGCGCCGAGGGCGCCGAGGGCAGCGGGCGATCGCGGCTCGTCTTGCTCGACGGCGAGAGCGGCGCGGTGATCGACGGCGCACGCGGGCTGCCGAGCGGCGACGCCGGCTACCCCGCGTGGTCGCCCGACGGAGACTGGGTCGCGTGGATGGACGGGGGCGACGACGGCACGCGCGGGACGACGCTCGCGACCCGCATCGCCGTCGCGCCGGTCGAGGGCGATGACGCGCTCGGCGCGCTCCGCGTCGTGCACGAGGGCGAGAGCCTCTCGGGCTCGCTCGAGGGCGGCCGCACCGACTCGCGGCCCACGTGGTCGCCCGACTCGCGCTTCCTCGCGTTCGCGCACGGGACGAGCTCGGTCTCGAGCATCGAGCCCGGCTTCGCGCCGCCGCGCGCCGCGCTCTACCTCGTGCCGCGCGAGGGCGGTGAGCCGCTGCGGCTCGATCGCGGCATGGGCCGCGAGGGGCCGGTCGAGGCGTTCTGGCCGGTCTTCTCGCCCTTCGTCACGCTCGAGCCCGACGGAAAGCACCTCTATTGGCTCGCGTTCTACTCGCGCCAGCACTACGGCAACGCGCTCGCCGGCACCCGCGGCACCGACCGCCGTCAGCTCTGGGTGATGGCGATCGATCCAGCGCGCGCCGAGGCCGGCGAGGATCCCTCCCATCCGCCCTACTGGCTGCCGGGCCAAGACGTGCGGGTCGACAACATCGCAGCGATCTGGGCGCCGAACGCCTGCCGCGGTCGAGGCGAGTCGTGCGGCGCCTCGAGCGAGTGCTGCTCGGAGGTGTGCGACGCCGATCCCGGCGATCCCTCGCAGCTCACCTGCCGGCCGCCGAACGTGTGCCGCCGCGGCGGAGAGTCGTGCGAGGACGCGAGCGACTGCTGCGGGAGCCTGGCGTGCAACCTCGGCGTGTGCGGGTACGAGCCGCCGATCTGAGGGAGTCAGCCATGAGAAGACTGCTCTTCGCCGCGCTCCTCGCCGGCTGCACGATCCAGAGCGAGCCGCCGCTCTCCGACGGCGACGCGGGCGCCGACGCCGGCGCGGACGCCGGAGACGCTTCGATCTCGAGCGCCGACGCCGCTTTCTCCTGCCGGCCGGGCGTCGTCGCGTGCTGGGGCTCGACGCACTACACGTGCGGGGAGGACGGGCTCACCCGCGAGGACGAGCTCGAGTGCCCCGAGGCCTGCGATCCCGAGCGCGGCTGCGTCCCCTGCGTCCCCAACACGCGCCGCTGCGACGGAACCGTGTCGATGGTCTGCGACGGCGAAGGCGGCGGCTGGTCCTTCGGGCGTGACTGCGCCGACTGGGGCGTCGCCTGCGGCAGCGGCGGCTACTGCGAGGACGACTGCGCGAGCGCCGAGGCGCTCCGCTCGTACGTCGGCTGCGAGTACTTCGCCTCGCCGCTCGCCAACTACACGGGCGACATGCCCTTCGATCGGACGCTCTTCGACTTCCGCGTGGTCGTGACCAACCCGAACCCGCTGCCGACCGATGTGACGATCTTCAACGGATCGCAGCTGATGACGCGCGAGACGATCGTCCCGGGCGGCGTCGCCGAGATCCCGCTGCCGTGGATCGACGGCCTCTCGTTTCCCTTCGACGGAAGCGCGTGGCGGAGCCTGGTCCGGCCGGGCGGCGCGTATCGCGTGCTCTCGAATCGCCCGGTGATCGTCACGCAGTTCAACCCCTTCGAGTACGTCTCGGGCCGCGCCTTCTCGCACACCAACGACGCGTCGCTGCTCTTGCCGGTGCACGCGCTCGGCACCGAGTACGTCGGCCTCTCGTACCCTCCCCTCTCGTCGGGTCGCGTGCCGGACATCCAGAGCGTCTTCCCCGGCTACCTCGCTCTCGTCGGCGTCACGCCCGAGCCGGCGCGCGTCGAGATCGTCCCGACGGTCAGCGTCGCCGAGGACGCGGAAGGGCGATGGCCCGAGACCGAGGCGGGCACGCCGCTGCGCTTTACGCTCGCGCGCGGCGAGGTCGCGCTGATCACGCCGCTGATGCCGCCGATCTGCAGCGAGGCGCGCGACGTCTTCTCGCCGGTGAGCCCCAGCCGGCCGGAGAACGGCGGCTACTGCTACGAGGCCGAGCACGATCTGACCGGCAGCCGCGTGCGGAGCGATCGCCCGATCGCCGCGTTCGGCGGCCACACCTGCGCGTTCGTGCCCTTCGATGTGCTGGCCTGCGATCACCTCGAGACGACGCTCGCCCCCGTCGCGACGTGGGGCTCGGAGTTCGAGACCTTGCCGCTGCGCGATCCGACGACCGACGTGCCGAACCTCGTGCGCATCGTGGCCGCTCACGACGGAACGGAGATCACCCTCGATCCACCGCAGCGCGGGATCGATCCGGGGCACGTGCTCGACGGCGGCGAGCACCTCGACTTCATGATCGACGGCCCGGTGTCGATCCGCGCGAGCGAGCCCGTGCAGGTCGGCCAGTTCTTGCTCGGCCAGAACCTCCGCGATCCGCCGCTCTCCCGCGGTGACCCCGGCCTGACGATCCTCGTTCCGCAGGAGCAGTTCCGGCTCGAGTACGTCTTCGTCACGCCGAGCTCCTACGTGCCGACCGTCAACGGCCAGTCGTGGGTGCTCGTCTCGCGAGCGCCAGGTGTGGCGATCACGCTCGACGGCGCGCCGATCGACACCGCGTGGATCACGGCCGGCGACCAAGAGCTCGCGGTGGTCCCGGTCGATGGCGGCTCACACCGAGCCTCCTCCTCGCAGCCTTTCGGCCTCACCGCGTTCGGGCTCGGCTCGTACACCTCATACGCGTACCCCGCCGGCCTCGACCTGCGCATCATCCCCTTCTGAGGAGCGAGCAGCGGTGCACGAGCCGCTTCCCGCGCGCGGTGCGGCTCGGATATGCTGTCCGGAGTGCGACCGCCTCCTCTGCCCCACCAGATCGAAGTCCTGCGCCGGGTCCTCGCGTCCGTCGCGGAGCACCCGAGCAAGCCCGCGCCGGCGGTGGTCTTCGATCTCGACGCGACCCTCTTCGACAACCGGCCGCGCACGCTCGAGATCCTGATGGAGTATCGGGAGGAGGTCGCCTCGATCGACCCGGACCTCGCCGAGGCGCTCCTGAGCCTCGAGGTCGGCCGCATCAACTACCTCTTGACCGACACGCTCAAGACCTGCGGCGTCTATCGCTCGGACATCGTCAAGCGGATCAGCGCCTACTGGCACGAGCGCTTCTTCACCGACGAGTACGTGGCGTGCGACGTCCCCCTGGCCGGCGCGCCCGAGTACGTGCGGGCCTGCTACGAGGCGGGCGCGGTCATCGTGTACCTCACCGGCCGTGACATCCCCGGGATGCTCGCGGGCACCGTCGCGAAGCTGCGCGACGACGGCTTCCCGATCGCGGTCGCCGGCACCGAGCTGGTGCTCAAGCCCGACCCGAACATGAGCGACGAGGCCTTCAAGCGGACCGCGCTGCCGACCCTCGATCGCGTGGGCGACCTCATCGCGTTCTTCGACAACGAGCCGGCGAACTGCAACCTCGCGAAGGCGATGTTCCCGGACGCGACGGTGGTGCTCCTCGAGACGCAGAAGGTCCCCGGCGCCCCCGAGCCCGACGAGGACCTCGAGATCCTCGCGGACTTCCGCATGGAGTGAGCGGCCTCGAGCGCGCAGGTCGACGCGCGCACCGAGCCCCGAGCGCTGCGACGGGCTCGACAACGACTGCGACGAGGGCGATCCCGACGGCGGCGCGAGCTGCGGCATCGACACCGGCGAGTGCAGGACCGGCACGCTCGCGTGCGTGGGCGGCACGCTCGAGTGCGTCGGCGCGATCGGGCCGACCGAGGAGGTCTGCAACGACCTCGACGACGACTGCGACGGCGTGATCGACGACGGGCTCGACGTCGGGCTCGCCGTGCGGGACGGACATCGGCGAGTGCACGCCGGGCCGGCTCGAGTGCGTCGGGGGGCGACGCTCTGCCCACCTGCATGCGCGCGCTGCAGGCATGAGATGGTGGTCGGCTTCTCGCGCAAGCGCCGGGGATTTTGTCCCTCGTGCCTCGGTCGTCGCATGGCCGGCATCGCCGCCCACTTGGTCGACGAGGTGCTGCCGAGGTGCCCATCCGCCAGTGGGTCTGCTCGCTGCCGTGGGCGATGCGCTGCATGCTCGCCTTCGATCGTGTCCTCTGCGCCGACGTGCTCGCCGTCTTCAGCCCATCCGAAGCACCCGCCGGAAGAAGCGGGCGTCCGGTCGCGTACCCTGGCCCTGCGGCACTTCACCCTGTTCTTGGTGCTGCTCGGTCTCGCGTCGCGGGTGGCCCCGCAGGCCCCCCCTCCCGCGCCGGCTCGCGCGAGCTTCGTCGTCCCCGACGTACGCCACAGTCAGGCGCGCTTCTTCTTCAACCTCGACGTCGAGCGTGAGGGTGCGGCGTGGGTAATGACGGGCTGCCGCTCCACGGTCGAGGGCTCGTGCCGTCGTACGTTCCGTCGGGTGCTCACGGCGGACGAAGGGCGCGCCTACGACGCCCACTGGCGCGAGATGGCAGCCATGGGCAGCTGTCAGTTTCCTGCCGTCGGCCGAATGGAGGCCCCGCTCACCGTCGACGCGGGGCCCGTCCATCTCGGCCGGCCCTTTCCCACCGACGCCCCGCGCCGCGACTCGCTCGCCGCACGGATCGGAGGCCTCGGCGGGGGCGGCGACTGCGAGAGCATCGTGCGCCTCGCGCTCTATCTGCTGAGCCTCGCTCCCCATTGAGCAGGTGGGCGAGCTCACTGCACGCGGACATCCGCTCGCGGCCGTCAGCGGAGGATAACGCTGGTGGTGGCCGGGTGGACCGCTCGATCGGCTCGCGGAGAGCTCACGCGCGCGTGCGCGGGCCCCGCGAGCTGCAATCACGATCGGGATCACGTAGGCCAAGCGCCGCTTCGCGTGCGCGAACGTCTCGTACTGCCCGCCCCACGCGCATTCCGCGGGCGCGGACCCGACCGCTCGCTCCGCTTGCTGGACCACGCTGCCGAGGTCGCACCCGCGTACGTTGAAGCCGACCACCACGCGGCGCTCCGCCTGCTCGTGGCTGACGAGGGCGGGGCGTCTCGACGGTCTCGACGCGCGCCACGCGTGAGAGCGGGACCAGGTTCCCGCGCTCGGTGGGGATCGGCGCGCGCGCGAGCGTGAACGCGTCGGGCACGCCGGCCATGCGCACGTTGACTCCGATGCGCACCGGACCGTCGTGAAGAGCGTCGTGGCCCACTACCTCGCGCCGGTCGGCAACCTCATCTTCAGCGGCCAGTGGGCCGAGCTCGGCGGCGGCGCGCCCATCGCGGTGAAGGCCGGCACCAACGCGGCGCTCCTCGTGCGCCGGCGCGAGCGCAAGGGGCGTTCGCGAACCTCGCCGGCGCGCTCGACGGAAAGC
>JAEZBP010000751.1 GCA_023427125.1 Pseudomonadota bacterium
GCCTCCGCGTCGCCCGCGCGATCGAGCGCGATGGCGAGCTCCGCGTCGAGCCGCGCCCGGCGCGGATCGGCCTCTGCGCATGACGCGTGCGCCGCGCGGACCAAGGCCAGCCCCTCGCTCGCGCGCCCGAGATCGGCGAGACACGCGGCCGCGAGCCCGAGCGCGTCCTCGGCGAACGGCGGCGGCGCCGAGAGCGCGAAGATGGGCTCGAGATCGTCCCACGCGCCGCCCGGATCGCCGCCGCGGTGACGCGCGATCGCGCGGTTGAAGCGCACCGCGATCGGATCGCAGCCCTCGCAGGCCAGCGCTCGATCGAACGCCTCCATCGCGCCGTCGTAGCGGCCGAGATCGGAGCGCACGATGCCGAGCAGATCCCAGAGCGGCCACGCCTCGGGCACGTGCGAGAGCCCCTCCTCGAGCACGCTCGCGGCGCGCTCGTCGGTCCCTCGGGCGCGCGCCGCGAGCGCCTGGATCTCGAAGCCGCCGGACCAGCCGAGCTCGAGCAGCTCGCCGGCCGCGCGCTCGGCCTCCTCGAGGGCGCCGGCCTCGAGCGCCTCGCGCGCGTGAGCCTCGAGACGCCGCACCCACTCCTCGCGCGATCCGAACCACATCTCGATGTCGTAGCAGGTTCGCCGTGCGGCGTGCCGCTTCGCGCTCGGAGGCGGGCTTTTCTTTTGGATCCATGGGCGTGCTGCGCCTACTGTCCAGGAACGCCCATCAACGAGGTCGTGAACGAGCATGCAGCGCGAGTCCATCATCGCCGCCACATGGGGCGCCCTCACCACGGCGCTCTTGGTCGTGCTCGTGCTGGTGGGCTCACGCAACCTCTCGCACTTCGACGCGGCGCTCGTGGCCTACACGTTCGCGGTGCTCTTCGCGACGTTCGGGCTCACCTACCGCTACGCGATGTGGCTGCAGCGGCCACCGACTCGGATGTACTGGAAGCGCGGCTGGCAGGTGTTCCTCCGGCCGCGCTTCTTGCTGCGGAACCTGACGCGCGGGCTCGGCCGCGTCATCGCCGATTTCGCGGGCAACCGCTTCATCTTCCGGCGCGACCCCGCGCGCGGCCTCGCCCACTTCTGCCTCATGTGGGGCTGCATCCTCGCGGTGGCGATCACCTTCCCGCTCGTCTTCGGGTGGCTCCACTTCGAGCCCGCCGGCCAGGATCTGAGCCGCTACCAGGCCTTCGTGTTCGGCTTCCCGGCCTTCACGTTCCCGGTCCACTCGCTGGTCGCGTTCATGATGTTCCACGGCCTCGTGTGGGCGTCGTTCCTCGTGATCGCCGGGGTCATGCTGGCGATGCGGCGCCGCATGCAGGAGGGCGGCGCGGCCGCGCTGCAGCGCTTCGCCGAGGACATGATGCCGCTCATCATGCTCTTCGCGGTCTCGGTGACCGGCCTCCTGCTGACCGCCAGCTACACGTGGATGCACGGCTACGCGTACGAGTTCATCGCGATCTTCCACGCCATCACGGTCATCGGCACGTTCATCTGGCTGCCCTTCGGCAAGTTCTTCCACATCTTCCAGCGCCCCGCGCAGCTCGCGGTCACCTTCTACAAGGACGCGGGCAGCGAGGGCGAGAAGGCCCATTGCCGGCGCTGCGGCCACGCCTTCACGTCGCTGATGCACGTCGAGGACCTGATCGCCGTCGAGCGCGCGCTCGGCTACCGCTACGAGGTCGACGATCCGAAGGTCGAGCACTACCAGTGGATCTGCCCGCCCTGCCGGCGCGCCACCGTCGCGCAGGCACAGGCGATCTTGTGGGAGGGCGATCGCGGAGGGCACAGCCTGCCGGTCGCCGCCGAGGACGCGCGACAGCCGATGCCTCGCTACGTCAACTCCGGCCTCGGCGAGGGACCGCTCGGCCAAGAGGATCAGGAGAACTTCCACCCATGACCGCCAAGGAAGCCGAGCTCGCGAGAGCGGAACTCACTGGCCCTTACCCCGAGACTCCGGAGATGTACCGCGAGTTCGGGCCGCACCGGGCCTATCAGCAGGATCTCCCGGCCGAGGAGGCGAGCGGGCCGGAGCGGCTGGTCGACACTCACTGCTGCTTCTGCGGGCAGCAGTGCGGGATCCGGCTGAAGGTGCGCGACGAGCGGGTCATCGGCTTCGAGCCTCGCTACGACTTCCCCTTCAATCAGGGAAAGCTCTGCCCGAAGGGCATCAAGCGCTACCTGCAGAACCAGCACCCCGACCGGCTGCTCCACGCGTATCGGCGCGATCGCTCGGCCCCGAGCGGCTTCAGCAAGATGCCCTACGAGGACGCGATCGCGCGCGTCGCCGAGGCCATCGAGAAGATCCAGTCGGAGCACGGGCCCGACGCGTTCGCGATGCTCTCGGGCGCGAGCCTGACGACCGAGAAGACCTACCTGATGGGGAAGTTCGCGCGCATGTGCCTGCGCACCGCGAACATCGACTACAACGGCCGGCTCTGCATGGTCAGCGCGGGCGCCGGCAACAAGAAGGCCTTCGGCGTCGACCGCGCGGCCAACCCGTGGGCCGACGTGCTCGACGCGGAGGTGATCTGGATCGCCGGCGCCAACGTGGCCGAGTGCGCGCCGATCACCACCGACTACGTGTGGCAGGCCCGCGAGCGCGGCGCGAAGGTCATCGTCGTCGATCCGCGGCTCACGCCGATCGCGCGGACCTGCGACCTCTTCCTGCCGGTCAAGCCCGGGCGCGACGTCGCGCTCTTCAACGGCATCCTGCAGCTCATGATCGAGAACGACTGGCTCGATCACGAGTTCATCGAGAGCCAGACCGTCGGCTTCGACGCGCTCGCCGAGCACGTGCGGGAGTGGACGCCCAAGCGCACCGCCGAGGTGACGGGCATCGCCGAGCGCGCGATCCGCCAGGCTGCGGAGTGGTGGGGCACCGCGAAGTCGAGCTTCCTGATGCACGCGCGCGGCATCGAGCACCACAGCCACGGCGTCCAGAACGTGCTCGGCGCGATCAACATCGTGCTCGCGGCGGGCCGCATCGGACGGCCCGGCTGCGGGTACGCGACCCTCACCGGGCAGGCCAACGGCCAGGGCGGCCGCGAGCACGGGCAGAAGTGCGATCAGCTGCCGGGCGGCCGCGACATCGACAACCCCGAGCACCGCGCGACCGTCGCGAAGGTCTGGGGCATCGACCCGGACGAGCTGCCGCAGAAGGGCGTCGACATCTACGAGATCTTCCGCCTGATCGATCGGGGCGAGGTGCGCGGGCTCCTCACCGTCTGCGTCAACCCGGTGGTCTCGCTGCCCGACAACAACTTCATCCGGCGGATGCTGGAGAAGCTCGACTTCTACGTCGCGATCGACTTCTTCCTCAACGAGACGGCGCGCTTCGCCGACGTCGTGCTCCCGGGCTCGCTGCACGAGGAGGACGAGGGCACGGTCACCCAGCTCGAGGGGCGGGTCATCAAGATCAACAAGGCGGTCGCGTGCCCCGGCGACACGCGCGAGGACTGGCGCATCATGCAGGACATCGCCGCCGCCCTCGGCCGCGACAACGGCTTCACCTTCGAGAGCCCGCGCGAGATCTTCGACGAGCTCCGGGTCGCGTCACGCGGCTCGATCTACGACTACTCGGGCATCACGTACGAGAAGATCGACGAGCAGTACGGCGTGTTCTGGCCTTGCCCCGATCGCGATCCGGAGGGCGCGCCGATCGATCACCGCGGCACCCCGCGCCTCTTCGAGCCCGGCTCGTGGAACCCGGTCGCGAAGGGGAAGGGGCCCGTCTACTTCCCGGACGGCAAGGCGCGCTTCAACGTCTCGACCTACTCGCCGCCGGCGGAAGAGGTCGACGCCGAGTACCCGATCATCCTCACGACGGGCCGGGTGGTGAGCCACTTCCTCTCGGGCACGCAGACCCGCCGGATCGGCCCGCTCGTCGATCACGCCCCCGAGCCGCGCGTCGAGCTCCACCCGGCGCTCGCCGAGCGCCTCGGCATCGCCGACTGCGACTGGGTCACGGTGCGATCCCGCCGCGGCGACGCCACGCTGCAGGCGAGCGTGGTGCGCACCATCCGGCCCGACACGGTCTTCATCCCCTATCACTGGGCCGGCCGGAAGAGCGCGAACCAGCTCACCATCTCCGCGCAGGATCCGATCTCGAAGATCCCCGAGTACAAGGTCTGCGCCGTGCGCGTCGAGAAGGCAGAGCGGCCTCCCGAGTACGCGCGCACGCTGGAGCCGCAGCAATGACGATCCCCTCGGAAGAGTACGAGTTCTTCATGGATCCGGGCCGCTGCATCGGCTGCCAGGCGTGCCTCCAGGCGTGCTCGGAGTGCGAGACCCACAAGGGCCAGTCGATGATCCAGCTCGACTTCGTCGACCGGCCGCTCTCGCCGCAGACGGTGCCGGTCGTCTGCATGCACTGCGAGTCACCGACCTGCGCCGAGGTCTGCCCGGCCGACGCGATCAAGCGCACGGCGGACGGCGTGGTGCAGACGGCGCGCAAGCCGCGCTGCATCGCGTGCAACAACTGCGTCATCGCGTGCCCCTTCGGCGTGCCGAAGATGAACACGCGCGCGAGCCTGATGATGAAGTGCGATCTCTGCTACGACCGCACCTCCGAGGGGCTCAAGCCGATGTGCGCGTCGGTGTGCCCGAGCGGCGCGCTCCACTACGGTAAGCGCGAGGAGGTCATCCGCGCGAGGCCGCGCTCGATGCCGATCCGTGACTTCCAGTTCGGCCATCAGACCATCCGCACCAAGGTCAACGTGATGGTCCCGCGGCGCCCGCCGGAGCCCTCGCCGCCGCGCGGAGGTCCGCGCGAGACCAAGGCCCCCCGGCGCCTCGAGGTGCTGAACGGGCTCCGCGCCTCGCCGGTCAGCCACGATCCCGTGGACGAGGTCTTCGGCGTGGAGGCGCTCATGGCCAACATGTTCGAGGGCGCGGAGGGCGGCGACACATGAGCAAGAAGGACGAGAAGGTCACGAGCACGCCGGACGGGGCGCCGCTCGCGGAGCAGCCGAAGTGGCGCCGCGACTTTCCCATCGACTGGGAGGAGGACGAGTACGTCTCGCGCCGCGATCTCGTGAAGTTCATGGCGCTGACGAGCTGCGCCTTCGTGGGCGGCCACGCGTGGCTCATCGCGAAGGCCAGCCGCAGCGAGGATCCTTCTGCGCTCGCGCCGGCGGCGATCGCCGAGACCGATGAGCTCGCCATCGGCGGCGCCAAGGTCTTCGAGTTCCCGGAGGGCAGCCCGCCGCGCCTCTTGGTCCGGCTCGATGAGGAGCGCTTCGTCGCTTACGACCAGCAGTGCACGCACCTGCTCTGCCCGGTGCTGCCCGAGCCGGTCGAGGGCAAGCTCCACTGCCCGTGCCACAACGGCTGGTTCGATCTCGAGACCGGCCGGCCGCTCGCCGGCCCGCCTCGCCGGCCGCTCCCGCGCGTGACGCTCGAGGTGCGCGACGGGCGGGTCTACGCGACGGGCATGGAGGAGGGCGACGCATGAGCCGGTCGCGGCCTCGCTCCACCACGATCGTGACGGCGATCCTCCTCTTCGTGATCGTGATCGTGGTGCTGCAGCTCTGGCTCTTCACGGCCACGGTCCACGCCTACCTCGGAGGTGACTCGTCCATCGTGGTCCCGGCGGGCGTCGCGAGCGCGGTCTGCCTCGCGCTGATCGGCGGTCTCCTCGCCTACCTCTACCGCCTGGAGCGCTGAGGCGAGATCGCGATGAGGCGCTTCCTCGACGAGCGTGTCGCGGGGCTCTTCCCCGGCTACTTCTCGCTCTGCATGGCGACCGGCATCGTGTCGATCGCCTGCTGGCTGGAGGGCATGCAGAGGCTCGCGCGCGCGCTGCTCTACCTCAACGTGGCGGCCTACGCGCTCCTCGTCGTCCTCACGATCGCGCGCGTGGCGCTCTATCGCGAGCGGGTGAAGGCGGATCTCTCCGATCACGGCCGCGCGCCCGGCTTCTTGACGACCGTCGCGGGGACCTGCGTGCTCGGGACGCAGCTCTTGACCATCGAGGGCGATCTCGCTTCGTCTCGCGTCTTCTGGATCGCGGGCGCCGTGCTCTGGGCGATCGCCACGTACGGCTTCTTCACGATCGTCACGGTCAAGCAGGACAAGCCCCCGATCGAGAAGGGCCTCAACGGCTCGTGGCTGCTCTTGGTCGTCGCGACGCAGTCGGTCGCGGTGCTCGGCCCGCTCCTGGCGCAGCACGAGGCGGCCGGCGGTCTGCGCGAGGCGGGGCTCTTCTTCTGCCTCTCGATGTTCTTCGTGGGCTGTCTGTTCTACATGGCGCTGATCACGCTCATCCTCTATCGCTTCATCTTCTTCCGCTTCACCTCGGTCCAGCTCGCGCCTCCCTACTGGATCAACATGGGCGCGGTGGCCATCACCACGGTGGCCGGCGCCAACCTGGTCGACGCCGCGCCGCTCTCGCCCTTGCTCGCCGCTCTCGCGCCCTTCCTCAGCGGGCTCACCGTCGCCTTCTGGGCCATCGCGACCTGGTGGATCCCGCTGCTCCTCGTGCTCGGCGTCTGGCGGCACGGCGTCGAGCACCTGCGCCTCGAGTACGATCCGCAGTACTGGGGCATGGTCTTCCCGCTCGGGATGTACACCACCGCCACCCTGCGCTTGGCCGCGGTGCTCGAGCTCCCCTTCCTGCTCGCGATCCCGCGCTACTTCGTCTTCGTCGCGATCCTGGCGTGGGCGCTGACCTTCGCCGGCCTGCTCTATCGCGTCCTGCGCCCCGCGCGATCGATCTGATTGCGCTTCGGGTCTCCGCGCTTGGCGCCTCGGGCTTCGCGCTTCGCGCCTCGGGGCCGGGGCCTCGCCTGCGGCGAGGCTCCCGGCTTTGGCCTCCTCGATTGGGCTGCCGCGGGTGCTCGCCGGCCGGCCGGGCCCGCTCGACGCGGCGCCGGCTCCGCCATGAAGCCTCGGGC
>JAEZBP010000822.1 GCA_023427125.1 Pseudomonadota bacterium
GCGCGGGGGTGGCGGGCGCCCGGGTGGTTGAAGCAGCGCAGGTTGAGATCGCCGGTGTAGGTCGAGCTCAGCGGATCGAAGACCCCGGGGTCGAGCGCCGAGCAGTCCTCCTCGTCGGTCACGAGCACGACCACGAGCAGCGAGTCGGGGCGCACGAAGCCGGCGTTCGCGCCGAGCGCGTGGCCGCTGGTCGCGTCGAAGAAGACCGGCGGCACGAACGACGGCGCGGTCCACGCCGTCGCGCTCGCCGGCGAGAGCGCCTTCAAGACGGCCTCGAGCGGCTGCTCGAACCCGCAGCCGCCGGTGCCGGTCGTCGCGACGCACGAGAGCTCGGACGAGAAGCCGTCCGGATCGTCCGTCGGAGCGAACGAGAAGATCGGTGGATAGCTGGCCATGCATCCGGCGATCGCCGTGCGGCCGCGGGTGATGAGCACGCCGTCGTCGCCGTAGCGCCCGGGGCACGTGGGGACCGACGCGCCGCCGACGCCCATGTCGGTCGTGATCACCGCCGCCTGCAGGCTCCCGATCGGCGCGAAGTCGGCTGTGCCGTCCCCGTCGCTGTCGCCGGTGGCGAGCGCGCGCACGAGGCGCGGGATCTCGGCGGTCAGGCTCGCCTGCTCTTCGGCCATGGAGTTCGAGTTGTCGACCAAGAAGAGCAGGTCGACCTGCTCCGTGCTCGGCACGCAGCACGCGCCGGTGCCCTCGCAGGTGCCGAAGGGGATCCAGTCGCAGCTCGCGTCGCAGGCCTCGGTGCGCATCCCGCAGCGACCGCACGCGGCCGTCCGCGTCGCGCCCGGCATGCACACGCCCTCGCCGCTGCACAGGCCGTACTCCCAGACGCCGTCGGAGGTGCAGAAGCGCTGCTGCGTCCCACAGCGGCCGCACGCGACCGTCTCGAGCGAGCCCGGGCTGCTGCACGAGTCGACCATGCACGCGGAGGCGGGCGCGTAGGCGCAGGCGTCGCTGCACGCGACCTCGCGCGTCTGACCCGCGGGGCAGCCCTCGCCCGAGCGCGTCGAGGATCCCGGCGCGCAGACGCCCTCGCCGGTGCACTCGCCGGTGTCCTCCCACGCGCACGCCACCGTGCAGCGCTGCGACTGTGTCCCGCAGCTGCCACACGCGCTCTCCCGCGTGGAGCCCGGCGCGCACTCACCGCTCTCGCCCTCGCAGGCGCCGTAGGCCCACGTGCCCGCCGCGGTGCAGAAGCGATCGACCGTCCCGCACATCCCGCAGGCGACGGTCTCCACCGTGCCCGGCGTCGTGCAGAGGGATCCCGCGTCGAGCGCCGGCTGCGCGTCGGGGCGGCTCGTCGGGCCGGCGTCGTTCGTCGGCGCCGGTCCTCCGTCGGGCTCCTCGATCGTTCGGCCAGGGCCGCAGGCCACGAGAACGAGGATGGCCAGCCAGGGCCGCGTCAGGGCTTCGAGTCGTCGCATTTCCAAGCTCCTCGACGCCCGCATGATGCCACGAAGGGCGTGGCTCGCGCCTCTTCGCATCACTCTTCCGATCCGGGGCCGCGCCGCCTACCATCGGCGCGAGACGCGCCCCGACTCACGCCATGACGACGCAGCAGAACTACTCCTTCGACCGCAACCCCGAAGACAAGAAGCTCGCGCTCGGGCAGATCGACGTGCTCAAGACCGCCCTCCTGGTCGCGCCCAACGACCCGGTGAAGCGGTACATGATCGGCAAGGCCTATCGGAACGCCGAGGATCTCGACCCGGCGATCGAGCACCTCAAGAAGGCGGTGAGCCTGCGCCCCGAGTACGGGCTCGCGCACTATCAGCTCGGCCTCGCGCACCTCGAGAAGGGGCAGCTCGAGCCGGCCTCCGAGGGCTTCTACAACGCGACCAAGCACAAGCCCGATCTCTTCGACGCGTGGTACTGGCGCGGCCACACTCAGAACCTCGTCGGCAAGTACGCCGAGGCCGCCGAGGCCTTCGAGAAGGTGCTCGCCCAGGAGCCCGAGCACGAGCGCTCGCTCCGCGAGGGCGCCGACGCCTACGCGTCGATCCCGAAGCACGATCGCGCCGCCGAGCTCTACGCGCTGGCCGCGCCGTTCTTTCCGCACGACGCGGAGCTGCAGTACCGGCTCGGCCTCAGCTTGAGCGCGACGTCCAAGTGGGGCCCGGCGCGCGCGGCGCTGAAGAAGGCCCACGAGCTCGCGCCCGAGCGCCCCGAGATCCTCGTCGCGCTCGGCCTGGCCTGCGCGGAGGACGAGCAGCCCGTCGACTCGGTGCGCGCCTATCGCAAGGCGCTCGATCTGAGCACCGAGCAGCCCGACGTCTGGTTTCGGATGGCGGAGCAGCAGGAGATCATCGAGCTCGACGAGGACGCCGCCGCCTCCTACCGCGAGGCCGCCGCGCGCAAGCAGGACGACGCCTTCACCCACTGGCGCTGGGCCGAGCCGCTCTACCGCCTCGGCCGCTACGAGGAGGCGCTCGACGCCTTCGAGAAGTCCCTCGAGCTCGGGCCCGACGACATCCACGCGCTCGACGGCCGCGGCAAGACGCTCGCGAAGCTCGAGCGGCACCGCGAGGCGGTCGAGGTGCTCGAGCACGCGACCAAGGTCGACTCCACCTACGCGCTCGCGTTCTCGCACCTCGGCGAGAGCTACCGCGCGCTCGGCCGCGCCGAGGAGGCGACCAAGGCGCTCAAGCACGCCGTGCGCCTCCAGCCCGAGGTGGCGGGCGTGCACTACGCGCTCGGCTTCCACCACTTCGAGCACGGCGAGCACTTCGACGCGGTCGGCCCCTTCGAGCGGGCGATCGAGCGCAACGAGCGGATGGAGCCGGCGTTCTTCTACCTCGCCGAGTCCAAGCGCCACCTCGGCGAGCACGAGCCGGCCATCGAGGCCTACAAGCACGCGATCGCGATCCACGCGCAGCGCGCCGAGTCGCACCGGGGCCTCGGCCTCTCGCTGCGCGCGCTGCGCCGGCACGTCGAGGCGCTCGAGGCCTTCGACGAGGCCGCCGCGATCGAGCCGACGGCCGAGCTCGCGCACTTCAAGGGCCAGGTGCTCGCCGCGCTCGAGCGCTGGGAGGAGTCGGTCGCCTCGTTCGAGAAGGGCATCCGCCTCGACGCCGAGGTGCCGAAGCTCTTCGTCGATCTGGCGCGCTCGCTCCGCAAGCTCCAGCGCGACGACCAGGCGCGCAAGGCGCTCGAGGAGGCGCGCGTGCTCGCGCCCGACGACCTCGAGATCCTCCGCCTGCAGGGCGAGCTGCTGCGTGACCTCGGCCGCATCGACGACGCCATCGAGGCGGTCAACAGCGCGCTGCGCCTGCGGCCGAACGACGCGCCGCTGCACGGCTTGCTCGGCGCGCTCCTGGTGTCGGTCGGCCGTCACTCCGAGGCGCTCGAGGCCTTCGAGCAGGCGATCTGGATCGCGCCCGAGGATCCCGCGCTGCACGCCGAGCTCGGCTACGCGCTCGCCCACATGGGCCGGATGGAGAAGGCGATCGAGTCGCTCTCGGACTGCCTCAAGTACGACGCCGATCACGTCGAGGGCCGCTTCGCGCTCGCCAAGTGCTACCAGGAGCGCGCCGAGCTCGAGCCGGCGCTCCGCGAGTACCAAGAGGTCGTCAAGCGCTCGCCCGATCACGCCGAGGCCTGGTTCCGCTTTGGCCAGGTGCGCCTCTTGCGCGACGAGGCCGACGAGGCCGCGGAGTGCTTCCGCCAGGCCACCCGGGTCAAGCCCGACTACGGCGCGGCCTACACCGCGGCCGGCGACGCGTACCGCAAGAAGGGCGATCTCGACGAGGCGATGCGCGCGCTGCGCCACGCGGTGCGCCTCGCGGGCAAGCTGCCCGAGCCCGGCATCGCGCTCGGCAAGGTCTACCTGGACTTGAAGCGCCCCGAGGACGCGGCCAGCTCGTTCGAGCGCGTGATCGCCGATCACCCCGAGTCGATCGAGGCGCGCTACGGCGCCGGCGTCGCGTACGTCATGCACGAGCGCGACGACCAGGCGGTCGCCGCGTTCCGCAAGGTGCTCGACCTCGACGCCAAGCACCTCGAGGCGCGCCGCGCGCTCGCGGCGGCCTACCAGCGGGCCGGCCGGCTTCGCGACGCGCTCGAGGAGCTCGAGCGGGCGGCGGAGGTCGCGCCGGAGAACGCGGAGGTGCGGCGCGATCTCGGCATGGTCGTCCTCGAGCTCGGCGAGGAGGATCGCGCGAAGGCCTGCTTCGAGGAGGCGCTCCGCATCAACCCGGCGCTCTTCGACGCCGCGCGCCGGCTCGGCGCGATCCAGCTCGGCAACGGCGAGCACGCGGAGGCGGCGCGCACGCTCGAGGGGGCCGCGCGCCACATCGAGGACGACGCGGAGCTCTACTTCGAGCTGGTCAACGCGTACGAGGCGATCGGCAAGCACGGCGACATCGAGTCGGCGGTGCGCCGCGGCCTGCGCGCCAACCCGAGTCACCCCGGCTTGCTCGCGGTGCAGGGCCGCATGCTCGCGGCGCAGGGCAAGCACGCCGAGGCGGCCGAGGCCTACGAGAAGGCGAAGAGCGGCGACAAGGAGCTGGTCGAGGCGTGGCTCGGCGCGGGCCGCGCGTACCGACACCTCGGCCGCACGCTCGACGCGGTCAAGGCGCTCGACGAGGCGGCGCGCCTGAGCCCGGGCAACCTCGAGGCCTACCTCGAGCTCGGCGAGACGCGGCTCGCGCGCGGCGATCACGAGCTGGCGCTCCGCGCCTTCGATCAGGCGCTCAGCGTCTTCGCCGACGAGCCGAGCGCGCACCGCGGGCGCGGCACGGTCTTCCGCGCGCTCGGTCGCAACGCGGAGGCGATCGCGGCGTTCGAGCGCGCGCTCGCGCTCGACGGCAACCACGGCCCGACCTACCTCGAGCTCGGCAAGGCGCGGACCGAGAGCGGCCAGATCGCCGAGGCCCTCGTCGCGCTCGAGCGTGCGGTCGGCCTCCAGCCCGACGACGCGCCCACGCGCGAGGCGCTCGGCTACGCGTACATGTCGGCCGGCCGCTACGAAGAGGCGGCGGGCAGCTACCGCATGGCGGTCAAGAATGGCAGCCAGAGCGCCCACACCCACTACTGGCTCGGCGCCTGCCACCACCACCTCGGCCGCACCGCCGACGCGCTCTCCGAGTACGAGCTCGCGCGCGCCGGCGGCGTCGACGACCTCGCGCTCTTGCGCGCGCTCGGTGGCCTCTACGATCACGCCAACCGCCTCGCCGAGGCCGCGCAGGCCTACGAGCAGCTCCTCGGCAAGCTCCCCGCCGACCCCGACGTCCGCTACACGGTCGGCGTCTGCTACCACCGCCTCGGCCAGCGCGACCGCGCCCGCGCGCAATACCGCTACCTGCGCCCGATCAGCGCGGCGAAGGCCGAGGCCCTCTACCGCATCATGCTGGGCTGAGCTCGGCGGAAGCACGCTGTGCCGCAGCCACCGGCTCGACGTGGCCTCGCGCACGCGCTGGCGAAGGTTACCCGGGCTCCGACCTGGCTCGTCCCCGCGCCCGGTCCCGACGAGCTTTCCCAGCCCGGATGCCCTGTGTGCTGCTTCATTCCCGTGGTGGGTGGGCTCTCTCGTTCTCGTCCTCGTGGGGTGCGCCCCGAACCTCGAGGCGCTGAGGCCGAGGGCTGCGTTCGATCTCAGCTGCCCGGAGGCACACGTCGAGATGCTCCAGCTACCCGAGGGGATCGTTGGCGTGCGGGGCTGCAGTCGACGGGCATCGTTCCGACGTATGTGTGGCGTCGGACCGTTCGGGGCTCTGGTGAACTGTGCCTGGGTCCTGCAATCCCCGATCACCCCCGAGCAGCCTCCCGCTGCGAGCCCAGAAGTCCTCACCACGCGGGGGCTCGCTCGAACGACGCAGTTCCGAGAAGCTCGGGAGCGCCGCGGTCCTCTCGGTGAGGGCGTGTCGCCGCGCCGGGGCAGCGCTGGGCCGGCCTGCAGCCGCTTCAGCGCTTCCGGGCGGCGACCTCGGCGATCCCGGACGCGCCGCGGCATAGCTGCAGCCAATCCCATCCATTGGCGCCATGTGTTGGATGCATGACGCGCCCGCCCGCATGCTCAGCGCCATGGAACGCCTACTCCTCGGCTTGGTCCTGGTCTCGCTGCTCGGTTGCTCGAGCTCGCACGTGGCGTCGGGCGATGGAGGACCGCCGCTCGCCGACGCGGGCGCCTTCGAGGACGCGGCCGACAGCCCGGTCACCTCGTGCGTGCCCGAGGGCTTCCCGCTGCGCGGCGAGGGCTGCTTCTGCAGCGGGCCGATCGCGCTCCACGGCGACGTGCTCTACCGCCAGGCGATCGGCGTCGAGGTCTACGACCTGAGCGATCCGGTCGACCCGCGCCTCGTGACCACGGTCGAGGAGCGCGCCGGATCGGAGGGCGGCCTCGCGCTCCTCGGCGCGCACCTCGTGTCGGTCGCCAACTTCGCGCCGCTCCATGTGTACTCGCTCGCCGCTCCGCTCGCGCCCTCGCTCGTCGGCAGCCGCGAGCAGCCGGCGCGCGCC
>JAEZBP010000923.1 GCA_023427125.1 Pseudomonadota bacterium
TAGCTTCATGGCGGAGCCGGCGCCGCGTCGAGCGGGCCCTCCCGGCCGGCCAGCATGGGCGGCAGCCCAATCGGAGCGGCCAGAGCCGGAGGCCGAGCCGAAGGCGAGGCCCCGGCCCCGCCAGCCAAGAGCCGAGCGAGGCGCGAGCGAGAGCGAAGCGCTATGGTCCGCCCCGTGCCGACCCTGCCCGTCATCCGTGCGAACCGCGAAGAGCCCGAGGAAGACGAGCAGCGAAGCGACTGGCGATGGCAGGTGCGAAGAGCGGCCCTGACCCTCGAGACCCTCGAGCGAGCGCTGACCCTCACCGACAGCGAGCGCGAAGGCACCCGCCGCGCCCTCGAGGACGGCTTCCCCCTCTCGATCACCCCCTACTACCTCTCCCTCGTCGATCCCCACGATCCCGCCTGCCCGATCCGCCTCCAGTGCGTCCCCCGCGCCGACGAGGCCCGCGAGGTCCCCGGTGATCTGCGCGATCCCCTCGGCGAAGAGGCACACGAGGTCGCCCCGCACCTCGTGCGCCGCTACCCCGATCGCGCCCTCCTCATCGCCACCGATCGCTGCTCCGTCTACTGCCGCTTCTGCACCCGCTCGCGCATGGTCGGCCAAGGTGGAGGCAGCCGCTCGCTCGCCATCCTCGAGCCCGCCTTCGCCTACCTCGAGGCCAACCCCGAGGTCCAAGACGTCATCGTCAGCGGCGGCGATCCCCTCGTCGCAAGCACCGAGCGCGTCGCCGCGATCCTCGAGCGCCTCGCCGCCATCCCCTCGATCGGCACCGTGCGCGTCGCCTCGCGCGTCCCCGTGACCCTGCCGATGCGCATCGACGACGAGCTCTGCCGCGCGCTCCGCGCCCACCCCGCCACCTGGGTGATGACCCACTTCAACCACCCGAAGGAGCTCACGCCCCTCGCCCGAGAGGCCTGCGCGCGCATGGTCGATCACGGCCTGCCCGTGATGAACCAGACCGTGCTCTTGCGCGGCGTCAACGATCGCGCCGAGACCCTCGAGGCACTCTTCCGCGGCCTCGTGCGGACCCGCGTGCGCCCTTACTACCTCCTCCAGGCCGATCCCGTGCGGGGCACCGGACACCTGCGCACGCCCATCGCCACCGGCGAGGCGATCATGGCCCGCCTCACCGGCCGCCTGAGCGGCATCGCGCTGCCGAAGCTGATCGTCGACACCCCCGGCGGCAAAGGAAAGGTCCCGCACGGGCCGAGCTGGGTCGCGCGCAGGCGCCCCGGCGTCACGACGTTCCGCACCTTTCGCGGCGAGGAGGTCGATTACGTCGATCCGCCTGCGGAGAACCTTTGAAATTCGCGCCGGCTCGGGTATAGCTGCGCCGAATCCTGTAACTCTCTGCCACGCGCGCGCGTGACAATGTTCATGTGGGGGGCGACCCCCACGCCCCCGAGGACGAAACGATGCGTTTCGTCCCGACAGGCGAGAGGGACGACATGCAACGAGCGCTCGCGCTCACCCAGACCACCGTCGGGAAGAAGGCCCTGGTCGCCGTCACCGGGGCGATCCTCTTCGGCTTCGTCATCGGACACCTGGCCGGCAACCTGCTGCTGCTCGTAGGCCCCGAGGCCTACAACGCGTACGCGGTGGGGCTGAAGAGCAACCTCCCGCTCCTCTGGGGCGTGCGCATCACGCTGCTCGTGTCGCTCGTCACGCACGTCGCGCTGACGATCCAGCTCGCTGGGCGCAACGCCTCGGCGCGGCCCACTGCGTACAAAAAGCCGCGGCAGGATCTGATCACGACCTACGCCGCGCGCACCATGGTGCTCAGCGGGCCGCTCCTCTTCGCGTACATCCTCTTCCACATCGCGCACTTCACCGCGCCCGGCCTCTCGCTCGGCGGCAGCTTCGATCCCGACAACGTCTACATGAACGTCGTCCAGGGCTTCCGAGTGCCCTTGGTGAGCGCGATCTACATCTTCGCGAACATCCTCCTCGGCCTCCACCTCTACCACGGCGGCTGGAGCCTCTTTCAGAGCCTCGGGGCCAACCACCCGAAGTACAACAGGCTGCGCAGGAGCGGCGCCATCGGCCTCGCCCTGCTCATCTCGGCGGGCAACGTCTTCATCCCGATCGCGGTGATGGCCCGCATCATCGACGCGACCCCCGCCGAGGCCAGCGCGGCCAGCGAGAGCGGCGAGGAGCCCTTCTTCGAAGAGGCGGAGTAAGAACGACATGGAGCTCGTGTCCAACTGCCCGACCGGGCCGATCGAGACCCGCTGGGATCGCCACCGCTTCGAGATGAAGCTGGTGAACCCCGCCAACAAGCGGAAGTACGAGGTCATCGTCGTCGGCACCGGCTTGGCCGGCGCGTCCGCCGCCGCGACGCTCGCCGAGCTCGGCTACAAGGTGCGGGCGTACTGCTACCAGGACAGCCCCCGCCGCGCGCACAGCATCGCCGCCCAGGGCGGAATCAACGCCGCGAAGAACTACCAGAACGACGGCGACAGCGTCCATCGCCTCTTCTACGACACGGTGAAGGGGGGAGACTTCCGCTCGCGCGAGTCGAACGTGTACCGGCTGGCCCAGGTCAGCGTGAACATCATCGACCAGTGCGTCGCGCAGGGCGTGCCCTTCGCCCGCGAGTACGGCGGCCTCCTCGCCAACCGCAGCTTCGGCGGCGCGCAGGTCTCGCGCACCTTCTACGCGCGCGGCCAGACCGGGCAGCAGCTCCTCCTCGGCGCCTACCAGGCGCTCGAGCGCGCCATCCACTCGGGCGGCGTGACGATGTACCCGCGCCACGAGATGCTCGACCTCATCGTCGTCGACGGTCGGGCGCGCGGCATCGTGGTGCGCGATCTCGTCAGCGGGAAGATCGAGGCGCACACCGCCGACGCGGTCTGCCTGGCGACGGGCGGCTACGGCAACGCGTTCTACCTCTCGACCAACGCGAAGGGCTGCAACGTCACCGCCACCTGGCGCTCGCACAAGCGCGGCGCGGCCTTCGCGAACCCTTGCTACACGCAGATCCATCCGACCTGCATCCCGCCGGCCGGCGAGTACCAGAGCAAGCTCACGCTGATGAGCGAGTCGCTCCGGAACGACGGCCGGGTGTGGGTGCCGCTCGACGCGAGCGACTGCGCCAAGGACGCGCGCTCGATCCCGAACGAGAAGCGCGACTACTACCTCGAGCGCATCTACCCGGCGTTCGGCAACCTCGTCCCCCGCGACATCGCGAGCCGCGCGGCCAAGCGGATGTGCGACGAGGGGCGCGGCGTCGGGCCGGCGGTCGACGGCGTCCGGCGCGGCGTCTACCTGGACTTCGCCGACGCGATCAAGCGCGAGGGCGCCCCTCGCATCATGGAGAAGTACGGCAACCTCTTCGAGATGTACGAGCGGATCACGGGCGAGGATCCGCTCGAGGTGCCGATGCGCATCTACCCGGCCTCCCACTACACGATGGGCGGGCTCTGGGTGGACTACAACCTGATGAGCACCATCCCCGGCCTCTTGGTGCTGGGCGAGGCGAACTTCTCGGACCACGGCGCGAACCGCCTCGGCGCCTCGGCGCTGATGCAGGGGCTCGGCGACGGCTACTTCGTGATCTCGTACACGCTCGGCAACTACCTGGCGAACGCGGGCATCTCGAAGGTCAAGGAGGACCACGCCGCGGTCAAGCAGGCGGCCAAGGACCTCGAGAAGCGCATCAACGACCTCATCGAGGTCGGCCAGAAGGGCAAGGAGACGCCCGACTCCTTCCACCGCAAGCTCGGCGCCATCCTCTGGGACAAGTGCGGGATGAGCCGCACCGCCTCGGGTCTCAAGGAGGCGCTCTCCGAGATCCCCGCGCTGCGCGAGCGCTTCCACGAGGAAGTGAAGATCCTCGGCAGCGGCGAGCAGCTCAACCTGATGCTCGAGCAGGCCGGCCGCGTGTCGGACTTCTTCGAGCTCGCGGAGCTGATGTGCCACGACGCGCTCACCCGCGAGGAGAGCTGCGGCGCGCACCTGCGCGAGGAGCACACGACGCCCGAGGGCGAGGCGATGCGCAACGACGACGAGTTCGCGTTCGTCTCCGCGTGGGAGTGGAAGGGCGTCGGCGAGGCGCCGGTGCTTCACAAGGAGCCGCTCGAGTTCGAGTACGTGAAGCTGACCCAGCGAAGCTACAAGTAGGGCTGTAACGTGGCTGAAACCATCGATCTGAAGCTGCACGTCTGGCGACAGGACTCGCCGAGCGCCCCCGGCAAGTTCGAGGACTACTCGAAGTATGCGAAGGGCATCTCCACGCACGCGTCGTTCCTCGAGATGCTCGACGTGGTGAACGAGCGGCTGATCGCGGAGGACATCCGCCCGATCGCGTTCGACCACGACTGCCGCGAGGGCATCTGCGGCGCGTGCGGCTGCGTGATCAACGGCGTCCCGCACGGCCCGCAGCGGCTGACCACGACCTGCCAGCTCCACATGCGCGTCTTCCAGAACGGCGCGGAGATCTACGTGGAGCCGTTCCGCGCCGGCGCGTTCCCGATCATCCGCGACCTGATGGTCAACCGCTCGCCCTTCGACCGCATCATCCAGGCGGGCGGGTACGTCTCGGTGCGCACCGGCAGCGCCCCCGACGCGAACGCGCTGCCGGTCCCGAAGGAGCGCTCCGACAAGGCGATGGACGCCGCGGCGTGCATCGGCTGCGGCGCGTGCGTCGCCGCGTGCCCGAACGCGTCGGCGAGCCTCTTCACCGCCGCGAAGATCGCGCACCTGAACCTGCTCCCGCAGGGCGAGCCCGAGCGCTACAAGCGCGCGCGCGACATGGTGAAGGCCCACGACGCCGCCGGCTTCGGCAGCTGCACCAACCACTACGAGTGCGAGGCCGCCTGCCCGAAGGGCATCAGCACCGACTTCATCGCGCAGATGAACCGCGACGTGCTGCTCGCGACGGTCACCGGCAAGGACGGTCGTTAGGGTCCTCGGTCTTCGCGTCCTCGGCCTCGGCCGCGCGCCGCTCGCGTCGCGCCCAGAGCGCGCGCAGGCCGAGGAGGACCACGACGAGCCCCACCACGCCGAGCGCGACGTGGCTGTAGGTGCTGACCAGGCCCTCGAGCTTCGCGTAGTTGGCGCCGACCGCGAACCCGAGCGCGAGCAAGAGCCCGTTCCACATCATCGCCGAGAGCGTCCCCCACCCGGCGACCTGCGCCGGCGGGAGCTTCGCCATCCCCGCCGCGACGAAGACGACGGCCCGCAGGACCGGCACAAAGCGGTTGATCGCGAGGTACGCCACGCCGTGCCGCTCGAAGCGCGCGATCGCGTTGTCGATCGCGCGGCGCGCCTGCTGCCCGCGCAGAAAGCGCGGCGTGCGGTGCTCGCGGCGCGCGGCGATCCAGCGGCCGGCCCAGTACGCCGCCATCTCGCCGCCGAGCGCGCCGAGGGTCAGGGCGGCGTACACCGCCACGATGTCGTAGCCGGCGCTGGCCGCGAGGACGACCCCGAAGAGCGCGATGGCGTCGCCCGGGAACGGCGGGAAGACGTACTCCACGGCGCTCGCGAGCGTCAGCACGAGGTAGCCGAGCGGCCCCTCGGAGCGCTGGAGCCACGCGAAGAGCTCCTCCATAGTCACCGCTCCTCGTGCATCATCTCGATCCCGTCCCTCGGCTCCGCCAAGGTAGCCACGTCCGCGTCATCGCGCCGGCCTCGCCGTTCCCGGCGGCGGACTTCGAGCGCGGCGTCGCGCGCCTCTCCGAGCGCTACCGCGTCAGCTACCGCGACGACATCGGCGCGCGCCGCGGCTACCT
>JAEZBP010001163.1 GCA_023427125.1 Pseudomonadota bacterium
GCGGCGGCGAGGGCGACGCCGGCGACGAGCCCCGCGGCCCCCGCGAGGAGCCGTCGCCGCGCGCCGCGCTCGGACAGGGCCGCGAGCAACACGAAGGGCGCCGCGACGACGAAGGTCTCTTTCGAGAAGACGCCGAGGAGGGCGACGAGCGCGCAGGCCAGGGGCGCCGCGCGATGACGTATCTGCAGGGCGCGCCAGAGCCCGGCGAGGCAGAGCCCCGCCACGAGGTCGGAGCGGCCATTGATATAGAGCCACGCCTCGGCGAGCGCGGGGTGGAGCGCGAACGCGGCCACCGCGACGGTCCAGCCGCTCGGGCGGCGGCGCTCCCACGAGAGCAGCACCAGCACCACGAGCGCGTGGAGCGCGACGCTCACGAGCCGGTGGGCGAGCGGATTCGACGCGCCCACGTGGGTGGCGACCAGCGTCAGCATGGTCGCGGGGCGAAAGGTGCGCGTCGCGCCGTGCTGCGAGGGCGGGAGGTAGTCGTCGCTGGTGCGCCAGAGCGCGGCGAGCACGTCGTCGGCCCCGTCCATCGCCGCGTTGCCCACCATGTGCAGATCGTCGTAGACCCAATCGCCCGCCAATGAGGTCGCGCTCACCGCGAGGAGGATCGCGATGACGGCGACCGCGCGGGGAACGGTCTCGCTCAGCTTCTGCACGAGGCCGTGAGCCTACTCGATCGGGGCGGGGGCGACGGGCTCCTCGTCGAGCGGGGTCTCGCGCAGGAGGCGGATGCGCTCCTCGATGCGGGCGCGGGTCTCCGGATCTTCGACGAGGCCGTGCATCTGCGTGAGGTGCCGGATGGCCTGCTCACGCCGCCCGATCCGCGCGAGGAGCGACGCGTTGGTGAGCGCGGTCCACTCCGGCGCGGCGCCCAGGCGCACCGCCTTCATCAGGTAGGGCAGGCCTCGCTCGCGTGCGTGTTGGATCCCCTCGAGATCGTCCTCGAGCAGCGGGACCAGCTCGAAGACCAGCGCGGCGCCGATATCCCAGGCGAGCTGGCCGTCGTCGGGGAAGATCTCCTCGCCGCGCTGCATGAAGGCCACCGCGCGCTCGACGTCGTCGGTGGTAATCGCGACCGGCCGGTAGAGCGCGGCCATTCCGAGCCACCGGTAGGCGGCGAGGAAGTGCGGGTCGAGGGCGACGATCGCGTCGGCGTACTCGAACACGTGGCGCAGGCCGCCCTGGTGCCGGAACTCGTCGCCGAAGTAGACCAGCGCCCGCATCCAGAGGAGGTCGGCCGCGGCCTCGTCCCAGCCGAGGCTCACGACGGGGAGCCAGCTGGTCGGCGGGAGGTAGTAGACGTCCTCGTAGCGCTGGGCCGACCGGTAGCGCTCGTGGGCGCTCGCTCGGAGGCCGTTGCTGGCGGCGGCGAGGGCAACGATCACGAGGACGGTGAGGGCGAGACGGGCGCGCATGAGACGACCGAGAGAATAGCGCGGAGACGGAACGAAGACGCCCTCTCCGCCAAAGCAGAGAGGGCGCTGGGCTCCGAGCTGGCCGGGCTCAGGGCGTGGTCTGCCGGTTGGTTCCCTCGATCTGAACGATTCCAGGGCTGCGCTGGAGTGACCGCTGCTCATTGGGGCCGGCGTACATCACGTGGTTGGTGAAAGTGCCGCTGCCATCGAAGTCCGCGCTGGCGACGAAGTCATAGATGATGTTCCCTGCGGTCCCCTGATTGCATCCTGCCCCGGTCGACACGATTCCATACTGGAAGTAGACCGAATCCGCGACGCTGAACCCAATGGCGTCGAACGAGCTGAGGGCGCTCCAGTCCACCGTCGTCTTCTGACTGTCGGTGTTGGCATTGGTGCTCTCGTCGCTTGCGACCGTGCAGTAGGTGGAGGCCTGCGCCGTCCCGGCCACTCCGAGAGCGCGGGTGGCCCAGTGCTCCTCGTTGTAGTAGGACGCGGCTCCGGTGAACAGGCTCTTGAGGTTCGAGCCGGCTTCCGAGGACTTCGCGCGCTCGATGTAGCCCATGAACGCCGGGATCGCGATGGCGGCGAGGATGCCGATGATCGCGACGACGATCATGAGCTCGATGAGCGTGAACCCGCTCTGCTTCTTCCGGCTGAGGATCTTCTGCATGATGGATGCTCCAGGCTGGGTGGGGGCGCCGGCGTTCCAGCGCGACGGTCGGAGGGTCGCTTCAGCAGGGACGGTGCCAGGCCGTTTCGTCCATGTTCTCGCCGGTGGGTGACGCTCTTGGTCGGTCGAGGCGAGGTGGCGCTGACGTTTTGCGTCACTCGTAGCCGGCCGAGAGCGGCTGCATCGCGGAGTTCGCGCGGTAGAGGTGGCTCGACGCCGAATAGCCCTCGAGGATCATGGTCTCGCCGTCCCCGTCGAGGTCGGCGCGTGCCTGGCTCACGAACCAGAAGTCCTGGCCAGTGAAGCCGGTGATGCCCGGCGTGGTCCCCGGCGGACCGGCCACGGTCTGGTACTGGAACGACACCGGGCCGTCGG
This sequence comes from Pseudomonadota bacterium, assembly GCA_023427125.1. Taxonomy (GTDB): domain Bacteria; phylum Myxococcota_A; class Polyangia; order Polyangiales; family Sandaracinaceae; genus JAEZBP01. The sequence goes on from JAEZBP010001163.1 coordinate 2,464, forward strand.
GCGCCGCGCCGAGCTGCGTCCAGCCGGCGGTGGTCGTCCAGCCGACCTTGGTGCCGGAGGCCGGGAGGCTGCTCGGGGTCCAGTTGCTGCCCGGCGCGCCCGTGCCGGACACCGCGCAGTACTGGCCGAATTCCGCGCGGTAGCTCTCCTGGCGCTGGCGGATCTCGCCGAGGAAGGTGACAGCCTCGGCGGTTCGGGACCGATACACGTAGCTCTGGAAGGTCGGGATCGCGACCGCCGAGAGGATGCCGACGATGGCGACGACGATCATGAGCTCGATGAGCGTGAAGCCCCCGTTCCGACCGATCCGTGCTTGCATGACGCCGTCCTCCTCGATGCCGAGACAGCTTATCACGCAACGAGCGCGCCGACGCCGATGCCGCCGAGCCATGCAGCTCCCGCTCGGCGGTGGACTGACGCTTTTCGTCACCCGCAGCGGGCAGCGGGCGCTCCAGTGGACGCGGTCCGCTGCGGAGACGAGATTGCTCATCCTAGGTGAACAATGTCCAGATAAACGACGAGCTGTTGTTTCTAAGTGAACACTGTCCACTTGGGGGGCCGGGATTGCTGCTCCGTCTCGAACGACCTTCATCCTAGAGACCGATTGTTGTTTTCAGGTGAACACTGTCGAGTTTGGAGCCCGACATCGGGCCCTCCAGGTGGGCGCGCGCAGTTGGGAGACGAGGCTCGGGCTCCCAGGTGGACGCGGGCTGCGCGAGGGCGCTCTTTGGGGCTTGACTTTGGCCCCGAGGCTTTGCAGTGTGGGCGGACGCTTGGGGAGCGGGTCCCCTCGCGGTGACGAAAGGGGGGCGAGATGGCGCTGAACCGGCTCTCGACCCAGGTGATGGTTGAGAATTCCGCCCATCTGTTGGATCCGGGCACCGACGAGCACCGGGTGCTCGCGGCGCACCCGTTCACGCAGCCGCTCATCGCGGAGCTCGGGCTCGCCCACGCCGGGCTGCTCGAGTCGCAGCCGGCGCCCAACTCGGCGATCGAGCTGCTCACCGAGCAGCTCACCGGCCTCGACGTGACGCACGACGAGGACATCCGCGGCATCGACGAGCGCTTCCTGAGCGAGATCCGCTTCACGACCGACGAGGCCCTCCGGCGGCGGCTCGAGCGCGCGCGCAGCACCATTCTGCCCACCGGCATCGGCATCGTGCAGCGCACCTACGAGGCGGAGGCCGGCGAAGGGAAGCTGCGGGCCCAGCGCGTCGCGAAGGCGCCGGACGTGCTCGCGCTGATGGCGGAGCTGCCGATCCACGGCGGACAGACCCTCGCGGACAAGTACGAGGAGCTGCAGTCGGTCGCCGCGCAGATCGGCGTCTTGGAGAAGCGGCGGACCGCGCTCGGCAAGGAGGGCGAGCAGGTCCTCAAGAACCGCGACGCGCGCACCCACTGGATGCGTGTCATCAACGCGATCGCGACCAACCTCGCGCTCTCCGGCGTCGACGAGCTGAGCGTGCTCGGCAACATCCGTGACGCCGAGGCCGAGGCCGACGCCAAGGCGGCGAGGGGCAGCTCGACCACGACGACGACCACCACGACCCCGCCCGTCGTGACGCCGCCGGCCGATCTGGATCCGCCTCCCCCCGCCGACGATCCGAGCGATCCCACGGCCTGACCTCCGGCGGAGTCCGGATCGCAACGCCAATTGCGTCAGTCCGGTGGAGGGGCGCGCGTCATGGGCGCTCGATGCCGCCCGACGACAAGCCGCACGATCGGCTCTTCCGCTCGACGTTCTCGACGCCCGCGCACGCGGCGGCGCTCTTGCGCTCGATCTTGCTGCCGGAGGTCTGCTCGCAGATCGAGTGGGAGTCGCTGGCTGCGGTGAAGGGGGACCGCATCACGAAGGTGCTGAAGGAGCGGAACATCGATCTCCTGCTCTCCGCGCGCGTCGCGGGGCGCGAGGTGCATCTGATGTTCTTGGTCGAGCACCAGTCCAAGCCGGAGAGGCGGATGGTGGCGCGGATCCTGGAGTACATGGCGGTGCTGTGGCGGGCGATGCCGGCCAAGGAGCCGCTGGTGCCGATCCTGCCGATCGTGGTGCACCACGGTCCTTCGGGGTGGACGGCGCCGCGGTCGATGCGCGAGCTGCTGAGGCTCGAACCGGACCTGGAGGCGCTGCTCGGCGAGCGGCTGCTCTCGATGACGTTGACGATCGATGACCTGGCGCGGCAGACGCCCGAGGAGATCGCGGCCCGGCGCGCGAGCGCGCAGGTGCGGCTGGTGCTGGGGATGCTGCGCGACGCGCGGACGGCGGGGAGCGTGGGCGAGCTGCTCTCGCGTTGGGCCGCGCTGGTGCGCGAGGCGCTGGCGGAGGACCCCACGCTGGATGCCGTGGTGCTGGTGCTTCGCTACATTTCGAAGGTGCGAGACGAGCGCCTGGACGATGTGCTCGACGCCGCCCGACAGATCGGGCAGGAGGCAGAGGAGGCCACCATGACGCTGTACGACAGGCTCATCGCCGAGGGTGAAGCGAAGGGCAAGGCGGAGGGGATGGCCGCGCTCATCCTGCGGATGCTCACACGCTTCGGTCCGGTCCCGCCCGAGGTCGCGGTGCGCGTGCGGGCGGCGAACGTGGAGGAGCTGGTCGCGATGGCCGACCGGATGGCGACCGCCAAGAGCGTCGCCGAGGTGGTCGGCTAGCCCGGATTATTCACGAGTGCGCCGTGTCACACCGCATCTCGCCGGAACCATTGGCCGTACGTCCGATGCTCGCTCGTCACGTAGGGAAACTAAGCTCCTCGCTGCGCTTCGGGCGTGCGGCCAAGCGTCCTCGTCGAACTACGGCCTGCCCCTGGCGCCCTCGTGAATAATCCGGGCTAGGCGCCAGCTCGAGCGAGCACCGCGCGGCAGTTCGGGCAGGAGGCAGAGGAGGCCGCCATGACGCTGTACGACAGGCTCATCGCCGAGGGTGAAGCGAAGGGAATCGCGCAGGGAATCGCGGCAGGGCGGAGGGCAAGCGGAGGGGATGGCCGCGCTCAACCTGCGGATGCTCACACCTTCGGTCCGGTCCCGCCCGAGCTCAGCGCGCGGGTGCGCGCGGCGAGCGTGGATGAGCTCGCCGCGATGGCCGACCGGATGATGAGCGCGACGAGCGCCGCCGAGGTGGTCGGTTGAGCGCTCAGCGGGCGCTGGCGCCGATCGAGGCGGGCGGGCTGCTCGGCCGCTCGGCCGTCACGGGCTCGCTGCCGCCGAGGGTGGCGCGCTCGAGGATCGCCTCGCAGAGGTCCTCGAAGGAGTAGCCGGCGCCGGCCGCGATCTTCGGCAGGAGCGAGGTCGGGGTCATGCCGGGCAGGGTGTTGACCTCGAGGACGTACTCGTTCTCGCCCTCGGTCACCAAGAGATCCACCCGCGCCGCGCCGGTGACGCCGAGGCAGGCCGCCGCCCGCTCGGCGATGTTCAGGACGCCCTTGTAGCGGGTCGGCGAGAGGCGCGCGGGGAAGTGGTAGTCGCTCTGGCCGGCCTGGTACTTCGAGCGGTAGTCGTAGACGCCGCTCTTCGGGACGATCTCGAGCGCGCCGAGGGCCCGGCCGTCCAGGATGCCGACGGTGATCTCGCGGCCGCCGACGAAGCGCTCGACCAGGATCGAGCGGTCGAACTGCGCCGCGTCCTCGCAGCGCGCCCGCAGCTCGCCCATGCTGTTCGCCTTGCCGGCGCCGACGCTCGAGCCGGCCCGCCGCGGCTTGACGAAGACCGGGAAGCCGAACGAGCCGTGGGTCTCCTCGAGGTCGCCGAGCCGGGCCTGGTCGATCACGTAGTAGGGCGGGGTCGGGACGTTGTAGAGCCGGAAGAGCTCCTTCGACTTGAGCTTGTCCATCGCCAGCGCGCTCGCGAGGACGCCGCTGCCGGTGTAGGGGATGCCCATCATCTCGAGCAGGCCCTGGACACAGCCGTCCTCGCCGTAGGGGCCGTGCAGGGCGTTGAAGGCCGCGTCGATCGGGCTCTGGCGGAGCACTCGGTCGAGGTCGCGGTCGACGTACACGCGCTGGACGTCGTAGCCGCGCTCGACGAGGGCCTTGGCGACCGCCTCGCCCGTCTTCAGCGAGATCTCCCGCTCCGAGCCCAGGCCCCCGAGCAACACCCCGATGCGCTTGTCCTTCATGTCCTGCTCCTGTTCCTGCGCCGGGCTGTGCGAGGGGTGGGCCACCCGCACGGTCCGCCCCGTTTCCGGGGGTTTCCTGTCTCCTCGCCGGCCGCTCGTGTCTCCGGAGACACACGAGCGAGCCCGCACGAGGTCGGTACCCCGAGCGGAACCGAGCGGTCAAGAAAGCCGCTGATAGCCGATCCGGGCCGGCTGGTCTACCTGCCCCTGCCCCTGAGTTCCCCTACTGCCCGGCGAACTGGACGATGGGGTAGTCCACTGCGCCGCCGTTGCGGCTGATGATGCGCACCGGGATGACCTCGCCCCGGCGCACGCCGAGCGCCGCGAGGGCCTGGGCCGGCATGAAGACGAGATCGGCCGGCTCCTCTCCGCTCGCGTGCTTGCACC
>JAEZBP010001044.1 GCA_023427125.1 Pseudomonadota bacterium
CGGCTTGGGTGCGGCCGAGCCGCCGCCTCCCCCGCGCTCCGCGCGCTCCACGGGCACGGAGATCATCGACCCCTTCGGCGGCGGCGGCGGCGGGTTCGTGGGCAGCGGCAGCGGGTACGGCGGTGGCGGTGGGGCTGACCAGCGGGCGAGGGCTCGCCCGGCGCGGATGCGACGGCCGACGAGCTCGCTGCACGACGCTGAGCGAGACGGCAGGCCGGCGTTCGCCGAGGGCACCGAGTGGTGGGCCGAGGAGACCAACCAGCGAGGGCGCCTCGACCTCGGCGGCCTGACCGACGGCGACACCACGATCCGGATCACCACGGTGACCGAGCGCGCCAACGCTGCCCACGCGACGGCGCACGCGCGCACGCGCTGCTCGGACGCGGCGGAGCTCCCGCTCGCCGATCGCAGCGCGCTCTGGGACGAGCGCCTCGGGCAGGCGGGCGGGCCGAGCGGCTGGGTCGACGTCTACCGCCGCGCCGTGCGCGACTGCGAGGCGCCGAGCTGGCGCGATCGCCGCGCGCTCCTCGGCCTCGTGATCAACCACGCCGGATCGGTGGACCGCATGCTCCAGGTCGTGCGGCTCTTCGACTCGGGGGCCGCGCGCGGGTTTCTGCGCGCCGCGATCCTCCGCCGCGTGCGCTCGCCGCAGGATCTTCGCGCGGTGCGCGCCGCCTTCGGCCTCGGCGACGAGCCCGACTGGACGCTGGTCGAGCAGATCCTCGAGCGCGCCTCGGGCCCCGAGGGGCGCGTGCGCGCGCTGCGGCGGCTCGCGATGCAGTACCCCGACAGCTTCGATCTCAAGCTGCGGCTGCTCGAGGTGCTCGAGACCAACGGGCACCCCGAGGAGGCGCGCCGCCTCGCCGATCGCCTGCGCGCCGATCCGCGGAGCGACGCGGGCGTGCGCACCGCCGTCGGCGAGATGCTCGTGCGGATGGATCGCGTCGACGAGGCGCGCCGCGTGTTCAGCGAGATCGTGGAGTTCGAGCCGCTGAGCGAGCTCGCGCGCCGGCGCCTCGGCGATCTCTATCGCGCGCACGGCTGGTTCGAGGACGCCTACCGGCAGTACCAGACGCTCGCCACGATCCGCCCCGACGACCCCACGGTGCTCCTGCTCTTGGCGCAGGCCGCGGCGGGGACCGGCCGCATCGACGAGGCGCTCCGGCTCGAGCAGCGCCTGATGGAGACCGCGCAGCCCGGCGCCGAGAACGGCATCGCGCGCATCGCGCAGCTCTGGTCCTCGGTGCGCCTCGCCAAGCTGCGCGTCGCGGCGCGCGAGACCGACAACGAAGCGCGCCGGCAGGCCCTCGAGCAGCGCATGCGCCGGAGCGGCGTGCTCGCGGGCGCCGGGGATCTGCGGGTGACGCTCGTGTGGTCGCACCCCGACGCGCAGCTCGCGCTCTACGCCTCCCACCCCGGCGAGGGGCTGACCCGGCCGAGCGAGATCGCGCCCGAGCACGGCATCGAGGCCTTCGACGTGCCCGAGCAGGAGGACGGCCGCTACCGCCTCGAGGTGCGCCGCGCCGATCCGAGCTCGCCGACCGCGATGAGCGCCGAGCTCGTGATGATCTGGCACGAGGGCCGCGCCGACGAGGTCGTGCGCATCGTCCCGCTGACCTTCGCCGAGGGCCGCGACGCGTACTCCTGGACCCTCGAGGGCAGCGCGCTCAGCGAAGGCGGGACGTGACTCTGTTGGCTGGCGCGTTTGCGCGCCGGTCGAGCGCGCGGCCGCTCGGCGTGCTTCACCTCGCGCATGCCGGAGCTCCCCGAGGTCGAGCACGCCCGCGCCGTGATCGAGCGCGCCGCGGTCGGGCGGCGGATCGTGCGCGTCGAGTGCGCGGACGATCCGATCGTCATCCCTGACGGCGCCGCCGCGATCGAGCGCGCGCTCTCGGGCTGCACCGTCGTCGCCGCTCATCGCCACGGGAAGTGGCTCTGGCTCGAGCTGGATCAACGAGCGCAGCGGAGTGACGGGAGGCCGACCCCTGCTGCCGTTCGCAGGGATCGGGATGCCGACACGCAGCAGCCGAGCGACCCACGGCATCGCGCGCCGCACCTGCTCTCGCACCTCGGCATGACCGGCAGCTGGCGGACGCCGGGCGACGAGCCGCTGCGCCTCGAGTCGAGCCCGAAGGAGCTGGATCGCGCGTGGCCTCCGCGCTTCACCAAGCTCAGCCTCGAGCTCGACGACGCCCGCCACCTCGCCTTCACGAACGCGCGCCGGCTCGGTCGCGTGCTCCTGCGCGACGATCCGCGGAGCGAGCCGCCGCTCTCGGCGCTCGGCTTCGATCCGCTGCTCGAGCTCCCACCGCTCCCGCGCTTCCGCGCGCTCCTCGCGCGCCGCCGCGGCCTCCTCAAGGGCCTCTTGCTCGACCAGAGCTTCGCGGCCGGCGTCGGCAATTGGATGGCCGACGAGATCCTCTACCGGGCCGGCATCGATCCGCGCCGCACGCTCGACACGCTCGAGGGCGACGAGGTGCGGCGCGTGCACTCGGCGCTGCGCGAGGTCGTGCGCGTGGCGGTCGCCGCCGACGCGGTCTCCGACCGCTACCCGAAGAGCTGGCTCTTCCACCATCGCTGGGAGAAGGGCACCCGCACCGCCGACGGCGAGCCCATCGCGCACACCACCGTCGCCGGCCGGACGACCGCGTGGGTACCCTCGCGCCAACGCTGAGGCCGCAGGGCCGGTCAGTCCTTCTTCGGAAAGAGCAGCCTGACGAGTCATGCGCGAGCCTGCGCCGGCCCCCGCCGTCGCGTCGGGGCTGGCGCCCTCATTGGCGGGCGCGCCGCCAGTCGCGGGGGGGGGCCGCCATTGGGGGGGGGCCCCCGCGG
>JAEZBP010001066.1 GCA_023427125.1 Pseudomonadota bacterium
GCGCGGGGGAGGCTCTCGGGCGCCGCCGGATCGAGGGCCTGCCAGGGAGCGCTGCCCTTCCTTCGCCGGCCGCACGGGCCCCTGCGCGCGAGGATGGCGCTCGGGCGGCGCCGGAGCGCGATCCCCGCGCGGGGGAGGCTCTCGGGCGCCGCCGGATCGAGTCCTCTCGCGGAGCGCTGCCGGACGGTCGCCGCCCGAGCGCGCCTCTCCGCGCATTGAAGGGTGTCGGGCGCTGCCGCTTCGTTGGGCCCGCCGTCCGGCCCCGCGCCTCGTGCCACGGCAGAGGTCGCCGCGTGCGCCGATGGGCGTGTCACGAAATGAGCGAGCGCGGTTCGGCGACACACGCCCGCCGAATCGTGCTCGGTCATTTCGATGCCACGGGGCATGGTTGACCGCCGGGACGATGACTCGGTAGAGTCTTCGGCGACAAGCAACGTCACGGAGGCGGCACATGACCGAGAAGAAGATCAGCAAGACGACGAGCGACCAGCTCAAGTATGGCGAGAGGGTGGAGCAGGCGACCGCTCAGCACGGTGAGGTGCTCGCCGAGAAGGTGACCCGGATGGTCTGGGGGACTGAGACCCCGCCGTTCAGCCTCGCGCTGGTGATCCGTGCGCTCCTCGCGTTGCTCCAGCTCGCGTCGCGCGGGCTGCGCAACATGGACGCCGCCTACATGGACGAGCTGGCGGACGACGAGCCCGCGCGAGCGGAGCGCAACGTCGCGTTCGACGCGCTGCGCGCGCTCCTCGCCAAGGTTCAAGGCACCATCGTCAGCACGTTCGGGGAGGCCTACGCCGGCAAGGTCGGGCTCCTCGGCGCCGTCGAGACGCGCCCCGACATGCTCGCGCGCCGCGGCCAGAAGATCGTGCGTCTGATGCGCAAGGAGGCGGCTCCCGAGCCGCTCCTCGCGGGCGTCACGGTCGACCTGGCGCAGCTCGCCGCTCAGCTCGAGGCGGGCACCGAGCGGCTCGCCGCCGCCATCACCGCGGTCGGCGTCGAGAAGGCGGAGGCCGACGCCGCCTTCGTCGCTCGCCAGCAGGCGGCGCTGCACTGGGAGCGGGTGATGCGCCTCGTCGCCAACTTCATGGTCGGGCTCGCGGAGGTGGCCGGCGAGCTGTCCATCGCCGCCCGCATCCGCCCGACGACCCGCCGCCTCCGGGGCGACCTCGAGGGCGACAACCTCGACGAGAACCTCGCGGACGACGACGAGGATCCCGATCCCGCGAGCGATCCCCTCGTCACCGATCCCACCGATCCGCAGACCTGATCCACAGCTCCCCGCAACGCGGTGACCGGGTCTGGGGGCTGTCGGAGCGGGGCGTGACGAGCACGCTGCGTCACGCTCCGCAGTCTGAGAAGGGACCCTGGCACGAGGCGTGTTTGTTCGACGTCGTGTGATCGCACTCCTCGGTATCGCCGCCGCCTTCTTCGCCCTCGTCGCGCTGGTGCTCGGTGTGGCGCTCCGGTCGATGCACCACCGGCACCATCCTCGCTTCCATCTCCCGCCCGCCGCGCGGATCACCCGCGACCTCCCCAGCCTCGCGGGGCTCGCTCACGGCGCTCCGCGCGAGGGCAACCGCGTCGAGCTCGTCGAGGACGAGGCGTACCTGCCGGTGTGCCTCGCGCTGATCGAGGGCGCGGCGCACAGCCTCCACTTCGAGACCTTCCTCTGGAGGACGGGCGCGATGAGCGCGCGGATCGCCGACGCCCTCCGGGCGCGCGCGCGCGCCGGGGTCGACGTGCGCGTGCTCCTCGACAGCTTCGGGAGCAACGAGGCCGATGAGGAGGAGCTCGACGCGATGCGCGCCGCCGGCGCCGACGTCTGCCTCATGAGGCCGCTGCGCTTCCGCCACCTCGGCTGGCTGAACAACCGCACCCACCGGAAGATCGTCGTGGCCGACGGACGGCGCGCGCTCATCGGCGGGCACTGCGTCGACGATCGGTGGATACGGACGACCGACGGCGCGCCTCCCGTGCGCGACGTCTCCGCGCGGGTCGAGGGGCCGATCGTGAACGCGATCCAGGCGGCCTTCTGTGAGAACTGGATCGAGGTCTCGGGCGACGTGCCCTACGGGCCGCACGTCTTCCCTTCGCTCGAGCCGCGCGGGGAGACGCCCGCGCTGGCCGCCTACATGAGGCCCTCGGGGGGGGTGTCCTCGCTCAAGCTCCTCCACTACCTGGCGCTCCACGTGGCCAACTCGCGGCTCTGGATCCAGACCCCCTACTTCGTCCCCGACGACTGCGCGCGCGACGCGCTCACCGACGCCGCCGCGCGCGGGGTCGACGTGCGCATCCTGATGCCCGGCCTCCGCACCACCGACAACCGCCTGGTCGGGCACGCGGGCCAGCACCGGCTCGGCCCGCTGCTCGAGCGCGGGGTGCGGGTCTATCGCTACCGGCGCACGCTCCTGCACCAGAAGGTCTGGACGGTCGACGGCGAGCTCGCGCTGATCGGCTCGGTGAACTTCGACGAGCGCTCCTTCGACCTCGACGATCAGATCACGCTCGCGGCCGCCGACCCCTCGCTCACCCGCGCCATCGACGAGCGCTTCCTCCGAGACCTCGCGCACAGCGTCGAGGTCGAGCCGGCGCGCTGGAAGGCCCGACCGGCCACGCACAAGGTCTCGGACGCGCTCGCCTACGTGCTTCGAGAGCAGCTGTGAGCGCCGCGCGCCTCGTCGCGTGGAACGTGCACCACTGCTGCGGGCTCGATCTGCGGGTGAGGCCGGGGCGGATCGTCGATCTGATCGCCGGCCTCTCGCCCGACGTCGTGGCGCTCTCGGAGCTCGACGTGGACCGCGTCCGATCGCAGCGCCTCGATCAGCCGGCCTGGATCGCGGCCCGCCTCGGGATGCGCGTGGTCTTCGCCGAGACGCTCGACGGCTACGGGCACGCGCTCTTCTCCCGCTCCCCGTTGGCCAGCGCGGAGGTCATCTCGCTCGCGCACACGCCGCTCACCGAGCCGCGCATGGCCATCGACGTGGTGCTCGAGGACCCGCCGCTGCGCGTCGTGGCGTCGCACTTCGGCCTCACGGCGACCGATCGCGCCATGCAAGCCGGCGAGGTCGTCGCGCGCGTGCGGCCCTCGGCCACACCGGTCGCGGTGATCGGCGATCTGAACGCGGGCCCGGGAGAGGTCGGCTACGAGGAGCTCGCGGCCGCGCTCTCCGATCCCTTCGCCCGCCGGAGGGTGGGCGCGCGCTGCACCTGGCCCTCGCTCTTCGCGTTCCGCGCGCTCGATCACGTGATGCTCGGACCCGAGCTCTCGGCGCGCCCCGCGGCTGTGCTCAAGGAGGGCCCGGCGCGCGTCGCCTCGGATCACGGGCCGGTGATCGTCGACGTCGAGCGGCACGTCGATTGCTGAACCTCGAAGAAGAGAGGCACGACCGAGGACAACCGAAGAAGAAGGAGCCGAGCCCGATGGAGCGGATGATGTCGAGCCACCACCTCCTCGCCCTCGCGGAGGAGCCCGGCCCGTGGATCACGATCACGATGCCGCTCGAGGGCGGCGGCCCGCTCGCGAGGAGCGGTCCGATCCGCTACCGCAACCTCCTCCGCCAGGTCGATGATCTCTTCGAGGCGCGCGCGACCGAGCCTGCGCAGCGCGCGGCGCTGATCGATCCGCTGCGCGCGCTCGGCGGGCGGCGCGATCTGTTCAACGCCGCGGCCGACGGGCTCGTCGTCTTCGCGAGCCCGCGCCGCGTCGAGCACTGGCACATCCCGGTCACCCTCGAGGAGACCGCGCGGCTCGACGAGCGGCCCTACCTCGAGCCGCTCATCCCGCTCGTCACCGATCCGATCCACTTCTACGTGGTCGTCCTGACGCTCCATCAGGTGCGGCTGCTCGAGTGCAGCCGCTTCGTCTCGCGCGAGCTGCCGCTGCCGAAGGGGACGCCCACCCGCCTCGAGGAGGCGGCGGGCTGGGAGCTCGATCAGGACACGCTGCGCGCGGTCGCGATCGGGCGGGTCGGGACGGGCTTCATGTTCCACGGCCACGGCGCAGGCAAGGACGACGTCAACGCGGACCTCGAGAAGTACGTGCGCGACGTCGAGCCGGGCCTCTGGAAGGCGATCGTGCACAAGGGCGCTCCGGTCGTCCTCGTCACGAGCGAGCACCTCGAGCCCGTCTTCCGCGGGCACACGCGGCTGCCCGAGGTGGTCACGCCCGCCATCCACGGCATCGCGGAGCAAGCGACCGATCCCGAGCTCCACGCGCGCGCCCTGGCGCTGGTCGAGCCCCGCTTCGAGGCCGCCGTGGAGGAGGCCAAGGAGCGGCTGGGCGCGCTGCTCGGGACCGGCGTGGCCACCGAGCAGATCGCGGAGGTGGTGGTCGCGGCGGCGGACGGGCGCGTCGACACGCTCTTCGTTCGGGAGGGCGCGCACGTGCCCGGGTCCTTCGACGCGGAGACCCACAGCGTGAGGCTCGGGGACGGGCACGAGGACACGACCGACCTCCTCGACCGCGCCGCCACCGACGTCTTCCTCCGCGGAGGCACCGTCTATCGGCTGGCGCCCGCGCGCATGCCCGTCACCGCCGAAGCGGCCGCGATCCTTCGCTATTGAGCGGGCCGCGCGACGGCAAGGGAGCGCCGCTCGTGGCGGCCCGTCACGCACGATGCCCGAGCGCGCGCGAGCGCCCCGCGGGGCACGCCGGATGCACCACCGCGCCGCTCGATGAACAGCGCTCCCCAAGCCCCGCGGCTGGCCGAGGCCGAAGTCGACCTGAACGAGGACGAGCTCGGGCTGGCGGTCCCGCCCCCGGAGCTCCGCGAGGGCGACGTGATCGGGCGCTTCCGCGTCGGGCCGGTCACCGGGGTGGGGGGCCACGGGGTCGTGTACTCGGGGGAGCACGTCGAGCTCGGCTTCCCGGTCGCGGTGAAGGTCATGGACCGCTACGCGGGGCGCGATCCGAGGCGGCGCGCGCGCTTTCGGCGCGAGGCGATCGTCGGCGCGCAGCCCCGCCATCGCAACATCGCCGCCATCCTCGAGACCGGCGTGCTCACGGACGGCTCGCCCTACCTGGTGATGGAGCACGTCGCCGGCGTGGAGCTGGCCACGCTGCTCGATCGCGGCGGGCCCTTGCCGGCGGCCGCCGCGATCGATCTCGGTCTGCAGCTCCTCGCCGCGGTCTCCGCGCTCGCCGAGCACGGGATCGTGCACCGCGACATCAAGCCGCAGAACGTGATGCTCGCGCGCGCGGCCGACGGCGCCGTCGAGGTCAAGCTGCTCGACTTCGGGATCGTGAAGGGGGGGATCGTGAAGGGCGTGCCCTCGCCCCGCGGCAGCACGCTGACGCAGGACGGCTTCGTCCTCGGCACGCCGCAGTACATGTCACCCGAGCAGATCCGCGGTCAGTCGCTCGATCCGCGCTCCGATCTCTACGCGGTCGGCGCGCTGCTCTACGAGGCGATGACCGGCCAGCCGCCGATCGATCGAGAGGACCTCGACGACGTGCTGAGCGCGATGCTCGTCGAGGAGCCCCGCGCGATCCGCGCGTGCCCTCCCGAGCTCGATCGGGTGATCGCGAGAGCCCTCGAGAAGTCGCGGGAGGCCTGCTTCCCGACGCCGGGCGCGATGGCGGAGGCCCTGCGCGAGGCTCAGCGAGCGCTCGCGCTGCCGCACTGCGCGGCCGCCTGGGAGAGCGTCCTGCC
>JAEZBP010001084.1 GCA_023427125.1 Pseudomonadota bacterium
CCGACGACGGGGCTCCGCTTCTTCACGGTCTACGGGGCCTGGGGCCGGCCCGACATGGCGCTCTTCCTGTTCACGAAGGCGATCCTCGAGGGCAAGCCCATCGACGTCTTCAACCACGGGCGGATGCGGCGCGACTTCACGTACGTGGACGACATCGTCGAGGGCGTGGTCCGGGTGATGGACCGGGTGGCCGAGCCGAATCGCGAGTGGTCCGGCGACGCGCCCGACCCGGGCACGAGCCGCGCGCCGTATCGGCTGTACAACATCGGCAACAACCAGCCGGTGGAGCTGATGCACATGATCGCCACGCTCGAGGAGTGCCTCGGCAAGACGGCCCAAAAAAACATGCTGCCGATGCAGCCGGGCGACGTGCCGGCGACGTACGCGGACGTCGACGACCTGGTGCGCGACGTGGGGTTCAAGCCGGCGACGCCGATCGAGGTCGGGGTCCGGCGCTTCGTGGACTGGTATCGGAGCTACTACGAGGTCTAGGACTGTGGGGCGCATCTACCTTTCGGCTCCGCACATGGGCGGCGATGAGCTCGGGCTCGTGCAGGAGGCCTTCGAGGCGAACTGGCTCTCGTCGGTCGGGCCGCACATCACGGCGTTCGAGGAGGAGCTCGGCCGCGTGGTCGGCGGGCACGTGTGCGCGCTGGCGTCGGGGACGGCCGCGATCCACCTGGGCCTCCGGCTGCTCGGGGTCGAGGCCGGCGACGAGGTGCTCTGCCCTACCCTGACCTTCGTCGCGACGGCGAACCCCATCGTCTATCAGGGCGCTCGGCCGGTCTTCCTCGACAGCGAGCGGGCGTCCTGGAACCTCGATCCGAACGTGCTCGAGCAGGCGCTGAAGGCCAAGGCCGCCGTGGGCAAGCTGCCGAAGGCGCTCATCCTCGTGCACCTCTTCGGGCAGAGCGTCGATCTCGATCCCATCCTCGAGCTCGCGCGCCGCTACGAGGTGCCGACCCTCGAGGACGCGGCCGAGGCGCTGGGGACGCTCTATAAGGGCGCGCAGGTGGGCGCGTTCGGCGACGTCGGGGTCGTCAGCTTCAACGGCAACAAGATCATCACGACGACCTCGGGCGGCGCGCTCATCAGCTCGGACGAGAGCAAGGTGCAGAAGGCGCGCTTCTGGTCGACGCAGGCGCGCGATCCGTCGATCGCCTACGAGCACTCGGAGCTCGGGTACAACTACCGGATGAGCAACGTGCTCGCGGGGATCGGGCGCGGGCAGCTGCGGGTGCTGCCGCAGCGGGTCGAGCGGCGGCGCGAGATCGCGTTCGCCTATCGCGAGGCGTTCGCGGATCTCGAGGGCATCGAGCTGATGCCGCAGGCGCCCTGGGGCCACCACACCAACTGGCTCAGCGTCTTCCTGCTCGACGAGGCGAGGCTCGGCGTCTCGCGCGACGCGATCGTGCACGCGCTGGCCGCTGAGGACATCGAGGCGCGCCCGGTGTGGAAGCCGATGCACACGCAGAAGCTCTACGCGTCGGCCGAGCGCTTCGGCGGCGAGGTCGCCGAGGATCTCTACGCGCGCGGGCTCTGCCTGCCGAGCTCGACGAACATGACGGGCGACGAGCAGGGCCGCGTGGTCGACGCCGTCCGGCGCGCGGTGCGCAGAGACTCGAAGGGGCGCTGACCATCATGCGCCGGAACGTGCTGCGCTTCTCTCAGCTCGCCATCGATCTGGCGGTGCTGACGCTCGCGTTCACGGCCGCGTTCTTCATGCGCTTCGACTGGCGCCCGCCCGCCGACATGCTCGGCCGGCTCGCGCTCACCGCGCCCTACGTGGTGCTCGGCGAGTACCTGGTGCTCTGGCTCGCGGGGGTCCACAAGTTCTCCTGGCGCTACATCGGGCTGCGCGAGGCGTGGCGCATCTTCGTCGCCACGCTCTTCGGCAGCGTGATCCTCCTGTGGACGCGGCTCGGCCTCGCGGAGCTGCAGGACGACTACGCGTACCTGCGGCACGGGGTGATCCCGCTCGGGGTCATCGCGACCAACTTCGTGCTCGTCTTCCTCGGGGTGGCCGGCGTGCGTGGGCTGCGCCGCATCCTCGGCGAGCAGCTCGAGAGCCGCGCCAACCGCTCCGATCGCGAGCCGGTGCCCACCATGCTGGTCGGCGCGGGCGCGGGCGGCGTGATGATGACCAAGGAGCTGGCCAACCGGCCGGACCTCGGCCTGCGCGCGGTCGGCTTCATCGACGACGACCCCAGCAAGGTGGGCACGATCGTCAACGGGGTGCCGGTCCTCGGGACCACGGCCCAGCTCGCCGCGCTCTGCGAGAAGCACGGCGCCAAGGAGGTGCTGATCACGATGGCGAGCGCGCCGGGCTCGACCATCCGCCGCATCGCGCAGCTCGCCGAGGAGGCCGGGCTGCCGACGAAGATCATCCCCGGGCTCTTCGAGATCGCCGGCGGGCGGGTGGAGCTCGCGCGCATCCGGCCGGTCGCCATCGAGGATCTCTTGCGGCGCGAGCCGGTCGAGCTCGACACCGAGGCCATCGCGAAGGATCTCCGCGACCGCGTGGTGCTGGTCACCGGCGCCGGCGGGAGCATCGGCTCCGAGATCTGCCGGCAGATCGCCGCGTTCGAGCCCTCGCGCCTCTTGTTGGTCGAGCGCGCCGAGAACAACCTCTTCGAGATCCACCGCGAGCTCATCAAGCGCCACCCGGACCTCGAGATCGTGCCGCTGATGGCCGACGTGAGCGACCGCGAGCGCATGCGCCAGGTGTTCGCCGCGCACTCGCCCTACGCGGTCTTCCACGCCGCCGCGCACAAGCACGTGCCGATGATGGAGTGGAACCCGGGCGAGGCGATCAAGAACAACGTCTTCGGCACCAAGACCGTCGCCGAGCTCGCGCACGAGTCGAGCGTCGCGAGCTTCGTGATGATCTCGACGGACAAGGCGGTGAACCCGACGAGCGTGATGGGCGCCAGCAAGCGGGTCGCCGAGATGTTCGTGCAGGCGCTCGCGTCGCGCAGCGACACGCGCTTCGTGACGGTGCGCTTCGGCAACGTGCTGGGCTCGGCGGGCAGCGTGATCCCGATCTTCCGCCAGCAGATCGCGGCCGGAGGCCCGGTGACGGTCACCCACCCGGACATGCGCCGCTACTTCATGACGATCCCCGAGGCCTGCCAGCTCGTGCTGCAGGCCGGGAGCATGGGCGAGGGCGGCGAGATCTTCGTGCTCGACATGGGCGAGCCGGTGAAGATCGTGGATCTCGCGCGCGATCTGATCCGGCTCAGCGGCTTCCGGCCCGACGAGGACATCGACATCGAGTTCACCGGGGTGCGCCCCGGCGAGAAGCTCTTCGAGGAGATCGCGACCGACGGCGAGCACGCCGACAAGACGCGGCACCCGAAGATCTTCGTCGGCCGGCGAGAGTCGGAGGGCTGGAGGGCGGTGCTCTCGCACCTCGAGGCGCTAGAGGCCTGCCTTGAGCGCCCGACGCGCGAGCGGGTGGTCGCCGCGCTGCATGACTGCGTGCCGGAGTATCAGGAGCCGG
>JAEZBP010001092.1 GCA_023427125.1 Pseudomonadota bacterium
GCGCTGCGCTGCGCGTCATCGACGGCGGCGAGGTGGAAACCACGCCATCGCGCGAGAACCGCGGTGGCTACACTGGTGGCTACACGCCACCGGCACCTTCGAAAACGGCACGCACCCGGCCGTAGCGGGCGCTTTTGCAGTAGGCGGGACAGGGATCGAACCTGCGACCAGCGATGTGTAAAACCGCTGCTCTACCGCTGAGCTACCCGCCCGAGGGGCTCACTGGATAGCGCGCCGCGCTCCCGAGGACAACGGGGCGCGCCACGCGCGGGGGCTGGTCAGCATCATCAAGACGGCGGACGCGACGAAGAAGGGCGCGAGGACGAGCAGCCTGTTCGACATGAAGAAGAGCACGAGCCCGTAGATCGCGACCGACTGCGCGAGCGACCACCCGATGAGGCCGAGCGTGCTGAAGGCCACGATCGAGAGCGCGCGCTCGGGGTGGAGCGTGCCCCGGCGGATCAGCCAGCGAGGGATCAGGCGCCCGACCCCGAGGGAGGCCGCTCCGACCGCGAGGGCGACGCCGCCGAGCACCGACACGAAGATGGGATCGAGCGGCTCCGCGGGCTCGCCGGTCATCATGGCGGCGACGACGAGATAGACGACCAGCGAGGAGAGGAGCGTGCCCCAGAGCAGCCACGCCCCGATCCGCAGGAGCGTGGCGCCGTCATCGGCTTTGCCCGGCGGGCTCGAGGTCACCGGGCTCGAGGTCACTGGGCTCGAGATCTCTGGGCCCGACGTCGCTGGGCCCGACGTCACTGGGCCCGACGTCACTGGGCCCGACGTCACTGCTGGGCGCCGGGCGGCTCGACGGTGGGCTCGGGGACCGCGGCGTCGTCCTGCTCGTCGACGACGAGCTTGCCGGCGCGGTACTCCATCGGCTTGGCGCGGCGGCCGAAGAGGGCGTCCGGATCGTTGAGCGCGAGCGCCTCGCGCAGGACCTGATCCATGTGCTCGACGAGCACGACGCGCAGGCTCTTGAGCACGCGCTTCGGGATCTCGCGCAGATCCTTCCGGTTCTCGCGCGGCATGATGATGGTGTCGATGCCCGCGCGGTGCGCCGCCAGCATCTTCTCCTTCAGGCCGCCGATCGGCATCACCTTGCCGCGCAGGGTGATCTCGCCGGTCATCGCGACGTTGCGGCGCACCGGGATGCGCATCAGCGCGCTCGCGATCGCCGTCGCCATCGTGATGCCCGCGCTCGGCCCGTCCTTCGGGAACGAGTCCGGGAAGTGCACGTGGACGTCCACCTTCTCGTGGAAGTCCTCGTCGAGCCCGAGGGCCTCGTGGCGCGAGCGGATGTACGTGATCGCCGCCTGCCCCGACTCCTTCATGGTGTCGCGGAGGTTGCCGGTGACGACCTGCTTGCCCTTGCCGGGCACGATCGCCGCCTCGCACTCGAGCACGCTGCCGCCGTAGAACGTGTAGGCGAGGCCGTTGACCTTGCCGATCTCGTCGTGCTCGCCCGCCTTGTGGGCATGGAACTTCGGCACGCCGAGGTAGCGCGGGACGTCCTTCGCCGCGATGGGGAAGGGCTTGTCCTTGCCCTCCTTCAAGACCTGGCGCGCGACCTTGCGGCAGATGCTGCCGATCTCGCGCTCGAGGTTCCGCACGCCGCTCTCGAGCGTGTAGTGGTGGATCACCGTGCGGATCGCGTTCTCGGAGATGTCGAGATCCACGTCCGCGAGCCCCGCCTCCTTCTTCTGGCGATCGACCAGGTAGCGGACGGCGATGTTGAGCTTCTCGAACTCCGTGTACCCACTGAGCTCGATGATCTCCATGCGGTCCTGGAGCGGGAGCGGGATGCCGCTCAGCGTGTTCGCGGTCGTGATGAACATCACGTCCGAGAGGTCGTAGTCGAGGTCGAGGTAGTGGTCGTTGAACGTGGTGTTCTGCTCGGGGTCGAGCACCTCGAGGAGCGCCGCCGCCGGGTCGCCGCGGAAGTCGCTCGACATCTTGTCGACCTCGTCGAGGAGGAAGACCGGGTTGTTCGAGCCGACCTTGCGCAGCGACTGGATGATGCGGCCGGGGAGGGCGCCGATGTACGTGCGCCGGTGGCCGCGGATCTCCGCCTCGTCGCGGACGCCGCCGAGCGAGAGCCGCACGAACTCGCGGCCGGTCGCGCGCGCGATCGACTTCGCGAGCGACGTCTTGCCGACGCCGGGCGGGCCCACCAGGCAGAGCACCGGCCCCTTGAGCTTCTTCACGAGCGCCTGGACCGCGAGGTACTCGAGGATGCGCTCCTTGACCTTCTTCAGACCGTAGTGGTCCTCGTCGAGGATGTGCTCCGCGAGATCGATGTCGTAGTTCTCTTCGGTCTTCTCGTACCAGGGGAGCCCGAGGATCCAGTCGATGTAGTTGCGAACGACGGTGGCCTCCGCGCTCATCGGCTGCATCATCTTGAGCTTGCGCAGCTCCTTCTTGACGCGGCCCTCGGCCTCCTCGCTCAGCTTCTTCGTCTTGATCTTCTCTTCGAGCTCCTGGATCTCGCTCTTGAACTCGTCGCGCTCACCCAGCTCCTTCTGGATGGCCTGCATCTGCTCGTTGAGGTAGTACTCCTTCTGCGTCTTCTCCATCTGCTTCTTGACGCGCGATCGGATCTTCTTCTCGACCTGAAGAATCTCGATCTCCGCGTTCATGAGCTCGAAGAGACGCTCGAGTCTTACCGCCGGGTCCGTGGTCTCCAGGATGTCCTGCTTGTCCTGGAGCTTCACCGCCGTGAGGTGCACGACGATCGTGTCGGCGAGGCGCGCCGGATCGTCGATGGTCTGCACCTGCATCAGCATCTCGGGAGCGATGCGCTTGTTGAGCTTGACGTACGTCTCGAAGGTCGTCTGAACGGAGCGCATCAGCGCCTCGATCTCGACCGACGACGTGCTCAGCTCGTCGACCATCTCGCACTCGCAGAGGAAGAAGTCCTCGTGCGGGAGGAACTTCTTGATCCGCGCGCGCTTCTTGCCCTCGACCAGGACCTTCACGGTGCCGTCGGGCAGGCGCAGGAGCTGGATGATGACCCCGACCGTGCCCATCGCGAAGATGTCCTCGGCGGTCGGATCGTTGGTCTTCGCCTTCTTCTGAGCCGCGAGGAGGATCTCCTTGTCGTGGCTCATCGCCTCTTCGAGCGCGGCGATCGACTTCTCGCGCCCCACGAAGAGCGGGACGACCATGTGCGGGAAGACGATGATGTCGCGCAGCGGCAACAGCGGGAGGTTCTTCCCCTTGCCCTTGCGCCCGGTCGGGTCGTTGTCGTTCTTGTGGAAGAACACGGAACGTCTCTCCGATCAACGAGCGCGGGCGCCCGCGTTACTATGCTCGCCCGCGCGGATCAGGCGAGGCCAGCTTCCTTCTCATAGACGATGAGCGGCTTGTCGCCGCGCATCACGACGTCCTCGTTCACCACGACCTCCTTGATGCCGTCGTGGCTCGGGACCTCGTACATCATCTCGAGCATCGAGTTCTCGAGGATCGCGCGCAGGCCGCGGGCCCCGGCGTTGCGCTTGAGCGCCTCCGCCGCCACCGCCTTGAGCGCTCCGTGCGTGAACTTGAGCTTCACCCCGTCCATCTCGAAGAGCTTACGGAACTGCTTGATGAGCGCGTTCTTCGGCTTCGTGAGGATGTCGATGAGGGCCTCCTCGTTCAGCTCGTGCAGCGTCGCCACGACGGGCAGGCGGCCGACGAACTCCGGGATGAGGCCCGCGCGGATCAGATCCTCGGGCTGCACCTGGGTGAGGATCTCGCCGATCTTCTTCTCCTTGCGGCTCGAGATCTCCGCGCCGAAGCCCAGGCTCCGCTGGCCGATGCGCGACTCGATGATCTGCTCGAGCCCGACGAACGCGCCGCCGCAGATGAAGAGGATGTTCGTCGTGTCGATCTGCAGGAAGTCCTGCTGGGGGTGCTTGCGCCCGCCCTTGGGCGGCACGTTCGCGACCGTCCCCTCGATGATCTTCAGGAGCGCCTGCTGGACGCCCTCGCCGCTCACGTCGCGGGTGATGGAGGGGTTGTCGCCCTTGCGCGCGATCTTGTCGATCTCGTCGATGTAGACGATGCCCCGCTGCGCGCGCTCGACGTCGTGGTCGGCGTTCTGGAGCAGCTGGACGATGATGTTCTCGACGTCCTCGCCGACGTAGCCGGCCTCCGTGAGCGTGGTCGCGTCCGCGATCGCGAAGGGCACGTTCAGGATGCGCGCGAGGGTCTGCGCGAGGAGCGTCTTGCCCGAGCCGGTCGGCCCGAGCAGGAGGATGTTCGACTTCTGCAGCTCGACGTCGTCCGAGGCCACGCGCGAGTCGATGCGCTTGTAGTGGTTGTGCACGGCGACCGACAGCACCTTCTTGGCGCGGTCCTGGCCGATCACGTACTCGTCGAGGATCGTCTTGATCTCGGCGGGCTTCGGGAGCGGCGTGCCGGTCGAGAACGAGTCCTCGCGGTCCACCTCCTCCGCGATGATGTCGTTGCAGAGGCCGATGCACTCGTCGCAGATGTAGACCGTGGGCCCTGCGATCAGCTTCTTGACCTCCTTCTGCGACTTGCCGCAGAAGGAGCACTGCAGGTTCCCGTGTCCGTCGTCCCGCCTTCGATCCACGCCCTTACCCTTGGCTAGCCCGTGGTGGAGGCGCTGGGCCTCCCACGAGTGGGCCACGCCGGCTCTCGGGCCGCCGCAGCGTCGATGACTCTAATCCCGGGACCCCGGCCGGGCAACCTGCCGCGCTGGTGCGCGCGAGCGCGCCCAGGGCGCCACGAGACGCTCGCTCGAGCGCGCCCAGACGCGAGATCTTGCCGAATATCCACCCGAGCCCGCTACTTCTTGGAGTCCACGTCGCGCGGGTGGATGACCTCGTCGACGATGCCGTACTCGACCGCTTCGCCCGCCGACAGGAACCTGTCGCGCTCGGTGTCGAGCTTGATCTGGTCCACGCCCTGACCGGTGTGCTTCGAGAGGATCTCGTTCATCCGCTGGCGCAGCTGGATGATCTCGCGGGCGTGGATCTCGATGTCCGACGCCTGGCCCCGCACGCCGGCGAGCGGCTGGTGGATCATCACGCGGCTGTTCGGCAGGCAGCGGCGGCGGCCCTTGGTCCCCGCCGCGAGGAGCCACGCGGCCATCGACGCGGCCTGGCCGAGGCAGACCGTCGACACCGGGCAGCGGATGTACTGCATGGTGTCGTAGATCGCGAGGCCTGCCGTGATCACGCCGCCGGGGCTGTTGATGTAGAGCGTGATCTCCTTGTCGGGATCCTCGCCCTCGAGGATCAGGAGCTGGCCGATGATGATGTTGGCGACGTCGTCGTTCACCTCGGTGCCGAGGAAGACGATCCGGTCGCGCAGGAGGCGCGTCCAGATGTCCCACACGCGCTCGCCGCGGTGAGTCGTCTCGATGATGCTCGGCATCGGGATGTATGCACGCGGGTCGGACACGTCGGTCATCGCATCTCCTCTGTCGCTCGCTGGGCGGTCGGGCACGTGGGGGGCGGGCACGTGATCAGGTCTAGCACCGTCCGGGTCAGCCGGCCTCGGTGTCATCGAGAGGCGTCGTCGCCGTCCGCATCCGAGGGCGCCGCCCCAGCCGGCGCGTCGGTGACTGTAGCCTGCGAGAGGAGGTAGTCGAGCAGCTTCTCCTCGAGGATCTTGTTCTCGAGGCCCTCGCGCCGCTCGCCCTGCATCTCGACCCGGACCTTCGCGATGTGCTTGCCGCTCTTCTCGGCGATCTCGAGGAGGCGGGCCTCGACGTCCGCGGGCTCCACCGTGAGCTGCTGCTGCCGCGCGAGCTCGCCCATGACGATCGAGGCGCGGACCTTCTTCTCGGCCTGCGTGTGGACCGTCTTGCTCATCTGGGCAGCGAACTCCTGCCCCGCGGGCCCGGCCATCTGCATGAGGTACGCGATCTCCTGGACCATCGCCTTCTCTTGCTCGAGGACCAGCGACGGCGGGACCGGCACCGGGTTCTTCTCGACGAGCTTGCTCACGAGCTGCTCGCGCACCGCGCTCTCGGCGCGGGCCTTGGCCGCCTCCTCGAGCTGCTTGCGCGTCGCGGCGCGGAGCGCCTCGAGCGTCTCGTGCTCGCCGAGATCCTTCGCGAGCTCGTCGTCCAGCTCGGGCAGCACCTTCTCGCGCAGATCGCTGATCTTGATGCGGAAGAGGGCGCGCTTGTTCTTCAGCTCCTCGCGCACGTCCTCGCCGAACGCGACGCGGACCTGCACCTCGTCTTCGCTCGGCTGCTTGCCGGTGAGGCCCTCCTCGAGCTCCGGCAGGAGGCCGCTCGCGCCGAGCTCGATCGTGCTCTCCTTCGTGCTCATCTCGGGCCGCTCTTCGCCGTCGATCTCCACCGTGTAGTCCACGGTCAGCAGATCGCCGGCCTTGGACGGGCGCATCGGGTCGGGGGTGACGATCTCGGCGTGGCGCTCGCGCAGCCGGTCGATCTCCTCGGCGACCTCCGCGTCGGTCACCGTGGCGGCCGGGCGGGTGATCTCGAGGGCGGTGTCGATCGACTCGATCTTCGGGCGCACCTCGACGGTCGCCTTGAACGAGAGCGGCGCGCCGTCCTCGATCGTCGGGAGGTCGTCGACCTGCGGGGAGGCGACGATCAGGAGCTCGTGCTGCTGGACCGCCTCGAAGATCGACTCCTGCACCACGCTCTGGACGACCTCGCCCTTCACCTGCGCGCCGTAGAGCTGCTTGATCACGCTGCGGGGGACCTTGCCGGGTCGGAAGCCGCGGATCTTCGCGCTCTTCTGGAGCTTGCCGTAGGTGGCGTCGAGCCCCTTCTGGACACGATCCCAGGGGACCTCGACGTCGATCCGCACCGTGACGGGATCGATCTCGTGCACCTCTGACTGCATGCGGAACGGAGCCTCCCGGGCTCAGCTGGGCGGGGTGAAAGCGGCGGGGATGAAGGAGCGCCGGAGTGAAGCTGGGTCGCCGCTGCGCGCGCGCTCCCGCCCCATTCCGCGCGGCGAAGAGCCGGTTCCTAGCCCTGGCCCCCTCGTCCGTCAAGCTTCTGCGCGTGCCTTAAGGCGCCGTGGCGTAAGGCGCCGCGAACGCGCGGAACGCGAGGTCGACGGGGGCGCGGAGGCTCGCCGGCAGATCGCGGACGATGAGGAGGGCGCGCCCCGTCCGGGTCACCTGCTGGGCCTGCTCGCCGGCGACCGCCCGCGCCGCGACCTCCGCCTCGCGGGCCTCGCCCTCGTCGTCCCACACCGTGAACCACACGACCGAGGTCTGCCCCGCGGGGTCGCGGTAGACCCGGAGGCGATCCCCGCCCCAGCCCTCGGCGGCGCGCTCGTCCCGCTCGGCGCTCCCTCGCGGGCGGCCCTGCGCGAAGAAGATGCTCATCTCGAGCTCGCCGAGGGTCTCCTCCTCGTGCGCGACGAGGCCGGCGGCCGTGAGCTCCGGCAGCTCCGGCAGCGTCACCGAGACCGGCGCCTCGCCCGCCAGGTACCGCTCGGGGTGGAGGATCTGCTCGGTCGAGACGGGCGGCCGCCGGTGCGCCTCGTCGATGGCGAGGAAGCCGCGCTGGCCGTGCAGGGTCGCGCAGAAGACCATTCCGTCGAGGTAGCGCGAGAGCAGCGGGAGCCGGACGATCGGCGGCGCGCTCTCGATCTCCTGGCCGGCGACCGCCTGCGGGTTGCTCCGGACGATCGTGCGCAGGACCCCCGCGTTCCGGGTGAGGGCCGAGAGCGAGCGGCCGCCCTGGTCCGCCATGTGGCCGATCATCGCGAGGGTCGCGTCGCCCTCGACCAGCGAGGCGAAGGCGTTGTCGCCGTCGATGGTGCGCTCCTCCTCGTAGCGCTCGCCGAGCGCGAGCCGCTGATCCTGCAGGGCGTGGACGAGCTCGTGGACGATGACCATCTCGGCCTCGCCGAGCGCGCGCCCGCGCTCCTGCGACGCGAGCTCGGCCACCACGTCCTCGCGCACCACCATCAGGCCGCGCTCCGGATCGTAGTAGCCGACGATCTGCTCGCCGAGCACGCGGATCAAGAGATCGCGGATGTCGAGGTCGGGCGCGAGCAGGCCGAGGGCCACGTAGAAGATCCGCGCCCGCTCGAGCTCGTCCTCGTCGATCTTGTCGCGCACGAACTCCGTGATGACCTCGCGGCTCTGGACGCGGAAGGGCACCGGGCGCTCGAAGCGCAGATCGCGCAGCCGCTCGGCCACCCGGAGGAGCTCGGCGATCGCGCGGCCCTCGCTCGCCGTCGGCGCGCGGCCGGGCACCCCGGCGAGCTCGCCCTCGGGCGTGACGACCCGCGCCTCCTCGGGC
>JAEZBP010001094.1 GCA_023427125.1 Pseudomonadota bacterium
ACGCTGGTGCCGTCGAGGCCGCCGACGAAGCCGTCGGGGGTGAGGACGAGGACGCGGCCTCCGCCGCGGCGGCGGAGCAGCTCGACGCCCGAGAGCACGCCGGCGCCCATGAGCGCGCCCGCCGCGCCGGCCACGAGGAAGCCGGCTGTGCCGAAGACGAAGCCGTAGAGGACGAGGATGCCGCCGCCGATGCTCGCGCCGGTGAGCGCGCTCTTGCTCAGGCTCGGGCTCGCCGCCGGGATCTCGACCGCGCCCGGCAGCGGGCGGTGCTCGAGCACCTGCGTCAGCACCTCGTCGGGCGGCATGACGGCCCGCGGGCGGCGGCGCTCGCGGTAGGTGCGGTGATCGATGGCGTCCACGCGCGCGCGCAGCACCCGCTCGATCTTCCCCACGTCGTTGCCGCCGAGCTCGAGCCAGGGCGCATGCGGAGGCCGGCGCGCGGTCGCGATCAAGAGGCGGCGCGGATCCTCGAGGTGGATCGGGACGAGCACCTCGTCCCAGCGCAGCGCGGTCGCCAGCTTGCCGCGCGTGAGGACCAGCCCCTCGGGGCGCACGAGGACGTCGTACGGGCGCCCGTCGAGCACCTCGCCCTCGCCGCGCGCCCAGTCCGGCAGCGCGTCGAGCGGCACCTCGTCGTGAGCCAGCCAGTCCATGACCGCCTCAACGTTCTCCGCCTCGGGCTCTTTCGCAAGGCCATCAGGCGCGTGGGTCGAGGACCGGCACGCCGTGGTCGCTCCGGCTGGTGAGGATCTCGAACGCGGCACGGCTCCGCGTGCTGAGCGTGCGGACGGGCTGGCCCCGGCGGCGCACGGTGAGATCGCAGCGGGCGATCTTCGAGTTGAGGCAGGTCTTCGTGCCGCCCGGCGGATCGTAGTAGGGCAGGCCCACGAAGTCGCTCGCCGCCGCCGCGATCGAGCCCTCGATGCGTGTGCGCTCGTCGCCGGCGGCGAAGCGCCAGCGGAAGTAGTCGTACTCGCCCTTGGCGCGCAGGGCCTTGCCGATCGTGTTGAACGCCAGCTCCTCGCCGTCGAGCCGCAGGACGAGCACCGTCAGCGGCGGAGTCATGAGCGGGCCCACCTTCACCTGCGCGGTCGCCACCTCGAGGAACGCGTCGGGCGCGTCGTCGAAGCCCGCGACCTGGCCCCACGCGTAGCGATCGGTGTGCTTGCTGCCCCAGTTGTGGTTCTGGCTCCCGACCCAGCCCTCGATCGCGTGCTCCACACCGTCGACGGTGAGCGTCCCCGAGTAGGCGGCGTGCGGCGAGCCGACCAGCGCCTTGGCCTTCGGGAAGGGCGCCGCGTAGAGCCCACGATCGAGCAACAACAGCGGCTCGCTCGGCGTGGTGTAGCGCAGCGACCAGCCGATCCGATGGCCGCCGCACGCCGCCTCGCCGCGCAGCGACTCGCCGTCGAGGCTCGCCTCCGCGATGCGCGCCGACAAGTCGCTCTTGCCGAAGCTGCACGCGCGGATCGGGTGCTCGCTCTTGGCCGCGGTGATCTGCGTCGCTCCGCCGCGCGACGGCGTCCCGACACCTGCGAACGGCTCCAGGTGTGGGCCTACCGTCACGGAGCGAAGATCCGAGGTGATCACGCGCGACTCGCCGTCGAAGTAGATCGCCCAGAGCTCGCCGATCGCGTCCTTGGGCCGATCCTTCGGGGAGAAGATCGTGTAGCGGATCCAGAACGCGCGCGGGCGGACCGGATCGTTGGCGCGACAGAACCAGCTCTCGTAGTGGCCGGCCGGATCACCGGCGAGCCAGCGGGCACCGTTGTACGCGTCACGATCGGTCGTGCTCATCGCCGCTCCTTCTGCGCACCCAGCTTCTGCGCATAGAGGGCGCGCCTTGACAAGATCCGAATCCGGGCGGATATCCTGACCGTAAGGTCATCGTTTGTCGAGGAGGCCCGCGCATGAGTGAGCTGTCGCTCTCGGAGCAGTGGACGCTCTTGAGGATCGCGGAGGCGGCGACGCCGGCGGGGGCCCGCGTGCCGATGCCGGACGGCCGCGTGATCGAGGGCGTGCACCGGCTGATGCGGCAGCTCGGGCCCACCGTGACGACGGGGTATCGCGCGCTCGTGCGTGCGCTCGACGTGGCGTCGGTGCCGCTGACCGGCAAGCGCCTCTCGGCGCTCTCGGTGGAGGAGCGCGAGGCTGCGCTGGTGCGCCTCAACCGCGGCGAGGGGTCCTACTGGCTCGTCCGCGCGGTCACCGCGCCGCTGAAGATCGCGCAGTCGACGAGCGAGCCGCTCGAGGTCGCGCTCGGCGTCAAGGCGCAGCTGCCGATGGCGGCCGAGCGGCATCGCTACGAGGAGCGCATCGTCGACGCGCGCACGCTGAGCGCCGACGAAGAGCTCGAGGTCGACGTGGTGGTCATCGGCACCGGGGCGGGCGGCGCGCCGGTGGCCAAGAACCTCGCGGCGCGCGGCCACGCCGTCCTGATGATCGAGGAGGGCGACTACTTCACGCGCAAGGACTTCCACGGGAGCGCGCTCGAGCGGCAGCACCGCATGTACCGCGACCACGGGCTGACGGCGACGCTCGGCAACGTGGTGATCCCGCTGCCGATGGGGCGCACGGTCGGCGGCACCACCACCATCAACTCCGGCACCTGCTATCGCACGCCCGAGTCCGTCCAGCGCCGCTGGCAGCTCGAGCTCGGCCTGCACGAGCTCGGCCCGGGCTCGCTCGATCGCTACTTCGATCGAGTCGAGGCGGCGATCGAGGTGGAGCCCGCGAGAGCGAAGGAGCTCGGCGCGATCGCCAACGTGATCGCCCGCGGCTGCGACGCGCTCGGCTACGCGCACGGCCCGCTCGCGCGCAACGCGCCGGGCTGCGACGCGCAGGCCACCTGCTGCTGGGGATGCCCGACCGACGCCAAGCGCTCGACCAACGTGAGCTACGTCCCGCAGGCGCTCGCGCTCGGCGCGATGCTCTACTGCAACGCGCGCGTCTCGAAGGTGATCGTCGAGGGCGGCCGCGCGGTCGGCGTGAAGGCCCGCGCGACCGGCGTCAACGGCAGCAGCAAGGCCATCACCGTGCGCGCGCGCGCCGTGGTGATGGCGTGCGGGGCGATCCACACGCCGGCGCTCCTCTTGCGCCAGGGGCTCGCCAACGGCTCGGGGCAGCTCGGCAAGAACCTCACGATCCACCCGGCCGGCTACGCGTGGGCCGACGTCGGCGAGTCGATCCGCGGCTACGAGGCGATCCCTCAGGGCTACGCCATCGAGGAGTTCGCGGAGCTCGGCATCCGCTTCGAGGGCGCGTTCCCTCCGCCCGTGCTCGCCGGCATGACGCTCTCGCACGTCGGCCGCCGCTGGACCGATCTGATCGAGCGGCTCGATCGGCTCGCGATCTTCGGCTTCATGCTCGCGGAGAGCTCGCGCGGCCGGGTGACGATCAACGGCGAGGGCGCGCCGCGGATGACCTACTGGATGAACGACGCCGACGTCCGCAAGAACGTGCAGGCGCAGGCGATCCTCGCGCGCATCTTCTTCGCCGCGGGCGCGAGCGCGGTCTTCCCCGGGATGCAGATCTTCGACGAGCTCACGGGCATTCCGGACGTCGAGCGGCTCGAGCGCGAGGGCCCGGGCCTGCTGCGCGCGCACCACCTCGATCTGAGCGCGTACCACCCGCTCGGCACCTGCCGGATGGGCACCGATCCGTCGCGCTCGGTGATCGGGCCGAGCCACGAGGCGCACGAGGTGCCGGGGCTCTTCGTCTGCGACGGCGCGGCGGTGCCCGGTCCCCTCGGCGTGAACCCGCAGGTCACGATCATGGCGATGGCCGAGCGCGCGGCCGAGCACGTCGAGCGGCGGGTGGAGGCCGGCTCGACCATCCGAGCGCCGAAGCTCGACGGCGCGCACATCGCGTTCGCCGAGACGATGAGCGGGCTCGTCTCGCTCGAGGACGGCACGGTCGAGGTGAGCTTCACGGTGAGCGCGCGCGGGGAGGTCTCGCTCGCCTCCGCCCTGCGCCGCCGCGGCGACAGCACCTGGGCGCTCGAGGGCACGATCGCGATCGACGGCATCGAGACCAAGTGCGCGGGCACGCTCGCGATGCGCCCGCGCGCGCGCCGCGCCACCCTCGTCTACGATCTCGCGTTCCGCGATCGCGAAGGCGCCGCGTGCACCCTGCACGGCGAGAAGCACACCGGCTGGCTCAGCCCGCTCAAGGGCATGACCACGCTCTACACCGAGCTGCGCCGCGAGGGCGCGCTCCTCGGCAGCGGCGTGCTCACCTTCGACGTCCGCGAGCTCTCCCCCTGGCTGCGCAGCTTCCACCTCGCGCGCTAAATGACTCGCGCGCTAGCGCACGAGGTCGATCAACAGCGCGCCCGGCGGCCCTTCGCCGTGGGGCCCGCTGCTGTTCTCGCGCACGCGCACCTCGACCGGCCGCGCCTCGAGAGCGCCATCACTGGCGCGCTCCACGCGAATCCGCACCTCGAACGAGAGGCCCCACGCGGACGGCGCGCCGACCCACGCTCCTCCGGTCTCGCCCTCGTAGAAGGTCTCCGCGTAGATCAGCTCGCTGCCCTCGAGGGGGCCGAAGAGCGTCAGCACCTGGACGATCTCCTGATCGATCAGGCCATCGGCCGTCCGCACCCGCAGCGTCACTTCGCCCAGCACGACCTCGGGAGCCCGGCAGCCGGCGAGCTCGTCGTCCTCGGTCCGCCACTCGTCATAGCGCGGGTACGAGGGCCGCACGCCGCTCGGATCCTCGACCACCGTCACCATCGGCACGGAGACGATCTCGAGCGTCGTCGCGCCCGAGCCGTCCGCATACTCGATGGGGATCGAGGCCTCGATCGCCAGCGCGGCGGCGGCCTCGCCCGGGCTGAAGCCGAAGGGCGTCTCCTCGTCGAGCGCGAGCGCGCGCGTCTCGACGAAGCAGTCGGGCGGCGGCGCGTAGCAGCCCGCGAGCAGGAGCGTGAGGAGCGCGAGCCTCACGCTCAGTTCCCGAGCAGCACGTTCGCCGGGTTCGGGATCTGGATGGTGTCGTCGTTGGCGCGGCGGCGGCCGTCGGGGCCGAGGATCGTGTCGAGCAGCGAGGGGTCGCGCTGGCGCCGGGCGCGGGGGCCGGCGTCGGGGCGGGTGCTCTGCGCGGTCGGCGTGGCGC
>JAEZBP010001102.1 GCA_023427125.1 Pseudomonadota bacterium
GAGCCGGGTCGCGGAGGCGACGACGCGCGCCGAGGCGACCGAGGCGAGCGACCTCGAGCTGGCGGAGGCTCAGCTCGCGCAAGCGACGGCGACGCTGGCGGCGGCGCGCGACACGCTCGATCGCACGATCGTCCGGGCGCCGGCGGACGGCGTCATCGTCGATCGGCGGGTCGACCCGGGCGCGGCGGTGCAGGCCGGCGCGACCCTGATCGAGATGGTGACGAGCGGGCCGACGCAGCTCGTCGTCGAGCCCGACGAGTCGAACCTCGCGCTGCTCGAGATCGGGCAGCGCGCGCTCGCCTCCGCCGAGGCCTACCCGGAGCGCACGTTCGCGGCGCGCGTCGCGTGGATCGCGCCGTCGGTGGATCCCGAGCGCGGCACCATCGAGGCGAGGCTCGACGTGCCGGAGCCGCCTGCGTACCTGCGCCTCGACATGACCTGCTCGGTGGAGATCGTCACCGGGCGCGCCGAGGACGCGCTGGTGGTGCCGAGGGCCGCGGTGCGCGACATCGCGAGCGGCGCGCCCTGGGTCTTGGTGATCGAGGATGGTCGCACGGCGCGACGCGAGGTCGAGCTCGGCCTCCGGGGAGAAGAGGTCGTGGAGATCCGAGGGGGGCTGCGCGAGGGCGAGCTCGCGGTCGCCTCGGACGACGTGGGTCCGAGCCAGCGCGTGCGGGCGGCGTAGCGATGCAGGCCGAGTGGTATCTCGCGCTGCGGTTCTTGCGCGAAGGGCGCGCGCAGACGGCGCTCATCATCATCGGCGCCGCGACCGGCGTGGCGGTCATGGTGTTCATCACCGCGCTGATCACCGGGCTGCAGGAGACCATCATCGAGCGCACGCTCGGCACGCAGGCCCACATCGTCGTGCGGCCGCCCGACGAGATCGTGCGCGAGCTCTTGGCCGCCCGCTCCCCCGGTGTCGTCGTGGCGAGCCGGATCGAGGAGCCCGCCCAGCGCGTGCAGTCGATCGATCAGTGGCAGCGCGTCGACCGGCAGCTCTCGCGCCTCGGCGGCGTCGTGGCGGTCTCGCCGATGGCCAGCGGCTCGGCGTTCGCGGTGCGCGGCAACGCCAGCCGCTCGGTGGCCCT
Organism: Pseudomonadota bacterium; assembly: GCA_023427125.1. GTDB lineage: Bacteria > Myxococcota_A > Polyangia > Polyangiales > Sandaracinaceae > JAEZBP01. Next base: position 1,089 of record JAEZBP010001102.1, read on the forward strand.
GATCGGGATCGACGCCGAGCGGTATACGCGCGTCGTGCCGATCCGGGATCACCTCGTCGAGGGGCGCTACTCGCTGGCGGGCACCGACGCGCTGATCGGCACCGAGCTCGCGGACGACCTCGGCGTGGTCCTCGGCGGGCGCGTGCGGGTCGGCACCGCCGACGGCCGCGCGCAGATCTTCACGGTGCGCGGGATCTTCGACCTCGGGATCGAGGATCTGAACGCGCGCTGGGTGGTGGTGTCGCTCCGAAACGCGCAGACGCTGCTGGATCTGGTCGGCGGCGCGTCGAGCATCGACCTGAAGGTGAGCGACGTCTTCGAGGCGGACCGGGTGGCCGATCGCATCGAGGAGCGCACCGGGCTCGACGCCCAGAGCTGGATGGAGCGCAACGCGGAGCTGATGGTGGCGCTGCGCTCGCAGAGCGCGTCGAGCACGATCATCGTGGTCTTCGTGATGATCGCGGTGGCGATGGGGATCGCCAGCGTGCTCATCGTCTCGGTGGTGCAGCGCGCTCGGCAGATCGGCATCTTGCGCGCGATGGGCGCGCCGCGCGGGCGGGTGCTGAGGATCTTCCTGATCCAGGGCGGGGTGGTCGGCGTGGCCGGCGCGATCCTCGGCTCGGCGATCGGGGCGACGCTGGCGCAGCTCTTCACGGCGCTCGTGCGCGACGCCGAGGGCGAGCCGCTCTTTCCCGTGGCCCTCGACGCGGGCATCTTCGCCAGCACGCTGCTCATCGCGACGGCCACCGGAGTGGCGTCGGCCTTCTTCCCCGCGAGGCACGCGTCCCGCCTCGATCCCGCGGTGGCGATCCGCCATGAGTGAGCGCGTCATCGAGCTCGCGGGCGTGACCAAGGACTACGGCGCGGGTGACGCGCTCACCCGGGTGCTGCGCGGCATCGATCTGACCGTCGACGCCGGCGAGCTCGCGGCGCTGATCGGTCCGTCGGGCTCGGGCAAGAGCACGCTGCTCAACATCATCGGGCTGCTCGATCGACCGACCGAGGGCGAGGTCCGCGTGGGCGGTCGAGACACGGCGGCGCTCGGTGATGACGAGCGCACGCACCTGCGCGCGCGCACGCTCGGGTTCGTGTTCCAGTTCCACCACCTCCTGCCCGCGCTCAGCGCGCTCGAGAACACGCGCATGCCGCTCGTGATGACCACCGGCCGCGTGGAGCGGTGGATGGACGAGCGCGCGCTCGCGCTGCTCGAGCGGGTGGGGCTGAGCCCGCGCGCACGCGCCCGCGCCGGGACGCTCTCGGGCGGTGAGCAGCAGCGCGTCGCCATCGCGCGCGCGCTCGCCATGCGTCCTCCTCTGGTCTTGGCCGACGAGCCGACGGGCAACCTCGACACCGAGACCTCCACGCGGGTCTTCGCGCTGCTCCGCGAGATCAACCGCGACGAGAAGACCGCGTTCTTGATCGTCACGCACGATCCCAGCATCGCCGCCCAGTGCGAGCGCGTGATCGAGCTGGTCGACGGACGCGTGCGCTCGGACACCCGCCGCTGAGCTGGCAGTGCGCGCGCTTCGCGAGCGCGCGGGCCGAGCTACGCGGCACTGACCCGCGTGCGCTTCCCATCCCCGGGGTCCAAGCAGCCGGAACCGCTCCGCTCGGCGCTCCCCGAGCGCGCTTCGCGCGCGCCAAACCGCTCAGCCGCGCTCGCGGCGGAGGCGCGCCTTGACGGCGGCGCCCTTGCGGCGGAGGCGAGGCTCGAGCGTCCGGCGAAGGGCAGGGACCAGGTAGGCGAGGGTCGCGAGCTTCCCGCCGGCGATCGGGAACTCGCGCTCGCGACGGCCGTCGCGCGCGCAATCGAGGATCATGCGCGCGACGTCCTCGGCCGTGCACATGGTCTGCGAGAACACGATGTCCTCGACCTCGTCGAGCGCGTCCATGATGAAGCCGGTGTCGATCGGGCCCGGGCTGACCACCGACACCTTCACGTTGGTGCCGCGCAGCTCCTCTCGGAGGGCGAAGGAGAACGCGCGGAGGCCGAACTTGGTGGCCGAGTAGGTCGCGGCGCCGTTGAGCGGGACCTTGCCCGCGAGAGACGCGACGTTGACGATGAACCCGCCCTGCGCGCGGAGGTGCGGGAGCGCGAGCCGCGAGAGCACGATGGGCGCGCGGAGGTTGGCGTCGACCATCGCCCCGAGCTCGTCGGGCTCGCGGGTCTCGAGGTCGCCGCGGAAGTGGGCGCCCGCGTTGTTGACGAGCCCGTGGAGGGCGCCGAAGCGCTCGACGCTCTGCGCGACGAGGCGCGCGAGCGCGGCGTTGTCCGTGACGTCGGCCGCGAGGGCGAGGACGCGGGCGCGCTCGCCGATCTCATCGGCTGCTCGCTCGAGCGGCTCGAGCCGGCGGGCGACCATGACGACGTTCGCGCCGGCGCGGTGGAAGGCCTCGGCGGCGGCGCGTCCGACGCCGAGCGAGGCGCCGGTGACGATGACGGTGCTCTTCGCGAAGCTCACGGGAGGCGGTGTAGCACGGTCGGATCAGCGCGTGTTGGCGTGGCCCCAGCCAGGCACGAGGCCGGTCGTGTCGATGCCCGCGCGGCGCAGGATCGCGACCGGATCGTGGACGAAGTCGTCCTCTCCGAACGCGATGGCCTCGTCGTGCTCGCCCGGCTCGGTGAGGTAGGTCGGATCGCCGTAGATCATCGGGTAGACCTCGGTCCACACGTCGCTCAGCAGCACCTCGGCGGCGAGGGTGCCGCTCGCGATGACGTAGACGATCGGGTGCTCGCCGCGGTAGTCGACCGCGAAGCCGTAGGTGTCCTCGCTCTCCGCCGAGCCCGGCAGGCTGTGCTGCCAGATGAGCTCGCGCCAGACGCCGCTGAGCATGTTGACCGAGCAGCTCCCGGGGACGTCGTCCCAACCGTAGGGATCGAGGTTTCCGTCGCCGGTGACGACGCCGCCGCCCTGGTTGACGGGCTCGGTGAGCCGATGGATCTCGAAGTAGCCCCACTCACCGTAGAGCGACTGATTGGCGCGCACGCCGCGCTTGCCTGGGCGCGTCCAGCGGGCTGCGCGTCGATCGGGCGCGAGCTCGATGCCCGTGCCGCTCCGCGCGTCGGGCGCGAGCTCGACACGATCGCGCTGCGCGACCGGCCCCGGGACGCGCACCCGCACGATGCGCTCGACCACCTGGCCCGTGCGATCGCGGACCCAGGCTCGCGCCGGGTGCAGGCCGATGGCGGTCGGCGTGAACGAGAACGTGGGGCCGGCGCCGCGCACCCGCCCCGCGTAGGGCGGGCTCGAGAGCAGCTCCCAGGCGATCGACGCGCTGAGGTCTCCGTCTTCCAGGTCGAGCGCGGTGGCCGACAGCACGACCGGCGGGCCCGAGGTGACGACGAGATCGGCCGGCACCTCGAGATCGGGCTCGCGATCGGGCGGGCCCGCGTAGCTGTCGCCGAACCCGAGGACGAGCGCGTCCGCGACCTCGCCGAGCCCCGCGCCGCGCAGGGCGGCGTGCGGATCGAGCGCGAAGGGGACGTTCTCGACGTCGGCGCCGGCGTTGATCGCGAGCTGGAAGTCCGGCGCGCGCTTCGAGCCGGCGGCGAAGACGTGGATCGGCGCCGTGATCGCGGGGAGGGCGACGCTCTCGGACACCTGCGCGCCGCTCGGGCCGGGCACGATGACGTGGACGATCGGCGAGGCGCCGCGGTAGTCGACGGCGAGGCCGGTGGTCGGGAACGCCGCCGCGCGACGGCCGAGCCACTCGCCGCCGCTCGTGATCGAGCCGTCGGCGTGCGCTCCGAAGCTCTGATCGGTCGCGCCCACGTAGGTGTCGAGGAGCGGCGCCGACGCGGTGGCGATCCCGAAGCCGAGGTCGCCTCGGTCGTCCACGAGGACGTGTCCCTCGAAGTAGAAGACGCCGTCGCCAGGCGCGACGCTCTCGATCGAGCGCACGCCCCCGTGGATGGCGAAGTCGACGGCGAGCCCGTCGTCGCGCAGGCGGAGGTCCGGATCGCGATCGGTGTCGCTCAGCCGGAGGGGCTCGTGATGATGGAGCACCGCCACGAGCGTGCGGTCGCCGTCCATGACGGCGGTGACGGTGCGAGGGCTCACGAGGCTCGAGCGATAGGCGGGCTCGAGGGTCAGGGTCACCGCGCTGCCGATCGCGAACGATCCCGCGCACGGGAGCGCGCAGTCGAGGCCGGGCGGATCGGAGCGCACGCGGCCCTGGCCGTCCCCCTCGAGCTCCACGGTGAGCGTCGCCGTCTCTTGGGGCCCCCACCACGGCCGGACGGTGGGCGGCGGCTTGCGCTCGGGCCGTACGATCGCGGCGTCGCCGAGGAGGGCGCCACCATCGGCGGCCGCGTCACCGCCATCGCACCCCACGAGGAGCGCGAGCGCCAGCACCTGGACGTTCGCACGACGAGACATCGATGCCCGGAGACCTGATCACCTCCGGCGCGCGAGCATGTCTTCGCTAGGTGTCAGCGGTGGCGGCACCGTCGGCCTCGGCGATGACTGGCCGCCCGGCCATCCGCCCAGTGGCTCGACGGCGCAGCCCTCACCGAGCACGACGTCCGCGCCGCGCTCCTCGACTGGAAGTGAACCCCACTCGCCGAGGAGGCGACGGCGGTCTCCGCCGATCGGGTGGGTGCGGTCAGTCGGGCGTGATGGCGCGATGGACGACGACGGGGCCCGCGCCGTCGGTCACGACCGCGCCGTCCATCTCGAGGGGGAGCCGGACGGTGGAGCGCTCCGCGCGGTACGTGAGCGGGACGCCGACGGCCACCGCGTCGGCCGAGCGTACGACGGTGAGCTCCGCGCCGGTGATCTCGAGGGGCGCGTCGTCCCACGTCAGCAGGCCCGCCGACTCGAGGATCGCGAGCGTGCCATCGCGCGGGCTCGCGCTCACGAGCGCGACGAGGGTGCCGCCTCGCTCGAGGAACGACGCGATCGCGATCCCCCACTCGCGGCCGATGCGCCGCCCCGCGTCCTCTCCGAGCTCCGCTTGCGCGTGGATGACGAGCACGTCGGCGAACGCGAGGCGATACGGGACGCGCTCCGCGTCGGCCTCCTCGTAGATCCAGGCACGCCCCGTGTCGTGTGCCGTGGCGTCGATCGACGCGATCGTTCCGTCGCGGCTCTCGGCGCTCGCCACGCCCTCGTAGGCGAGGACCCGCACGCTGCGGCGGCGCGCGAGGAGGGCCGCGTTCCCGGCGATGCGGCTCATCGCGGGGCGGCGCGCCGTGTAGTCGTGGCCGATCACGACGAGGTGCCCCGCCGGCGCGGACTCGCACGCCCCCTCGATGCACAGCCCGGTGTCGCAGCGCACGCCGCATCCGCCGCAGTGATCGGGATCGCTCTCCGTGTCGACGCAGAGCGCGCTGCACGAGGCGAGCGGTGCCGGGCAGCTCGCGGCGCACGCTCCGGCGACGCAGAGCTCACCCGCGGCGCAGGCGCTCCCGCAGGCGCCGCAGTGCGCCGGGTCCCGATCGGCGCGGACGCAGCCGCCGCCGCACGCGAGCTCGCCGAGATCGCACACCGGGGGCAGCACCGGATCGACCGTCGGGATCCACGGCGCCGGCCGCACGCCGGGGATCAACCGTGTCGGGCCCCTGTCGCCGCCGTCCGCGTCGGGATGGACCGGCACGCCGCCGTCCGGATCGAACATCGCCGCGTCGCCGTCCGCAGCGGTGCACGTCGCTTGGACGCACCCCTCGCCGCTCGCGCACGCCACCCCGCAAGCTCCACAGCTCTCGCGATCGCTCTCGAGGTCCACGCAGCGCCCGCCGCACTCGACCAGACCGGGGCGGCACTCTGCCCCCACGATCGGGCTCATGCAGCCTGCGAGCAGCAGCACCGTGATCATCGCTCTCATCGCTGCGACCCTCCGCTCGTGCGCGCCGCGCGCCTCGCCACGACGAACTCGACGCGGCGGTTTCGCTGGTGCGCCGCCTCGTCGTCGCCCCACGCGCGGGGCGCGCGCTCGCCGTAGCCCGCGCTCGTGATGATCTCCGCCGGGATCCCGAGCTCGACGAGCGCGTCGCGCACTCGCGCCGCGCGGCGCTCGCTCAGCTCCTGGTTGTAGGCGCGTGTGCCCTGGACGTCCGCGTGGCCCTCGATGCGCAGCTCGATCCACTCGGGGTGCTGCCGCGAGAGCTCCACGATCGCGCGGAGGGTGGGCAGGGCGCGACTTCGAACGCGGGCCCGCTCGAGATCGAAGAGCACCCGCTCGTCGAGCACGATGCGATCGTCGATGAGCTCGATCAGCCCGCGGTCCGGGCAGCCGTCGCCGTCGTCGACGCCGTTGACGACCTCAGCCTCGAGCGGGCACGCGTCCGAGGCGTCGGGGATCGTGTCTCCGTCGGCGTCGTCCTCGGGGCAGCCGTCCTCGTCCTCGATTCCGTCGGCGTCTTCCGGCGAGCGCGGGCATCGGTCCTCGGCGTCGGGGATCCCGTCGGCGTCGTCGTCGAGGTCCGGGCAGCCGTCGTCGTCCTGGAAGCCGTCGTGATCCTCGGGCTCGTCCGGGCATCGATCGGTGGAGATCGCGACGCGCACGGGCGGAGCGGGCGCGGGCGTCGGGCGCGCATCGAAGAGCACGAGCTCGATCCCGAAGAGCAGCATGTTCGCGTGCGCGGGCGCGAGCTGCGACTCCGTCTCGAAGACCGTCAGCCAGCGGACGCTCGGGCCCACGCTCACGTCGCCCACCTCGAAGCCGTAGCCGAGCCCGATCTCGAGGCTCGGCCGGAGCACGGTGCCCGTGAGCACCGCCGCGCCGAAGGCGTCGATGAAGGGGCCGGTCGCGCCCCCCCGGCGGGGCGGCCCCGGCCCGGCCGGCCCCC
>JAEZBP010001106.1 GCA_023427125.1 Pseudomonadota bacterium
CTCCATCCCTCGCGTGCCCGGCGTCAGGGCGCGGGCACGCCTCCGTCGGAGGCGCCGCCGTCCGAGGCCGGCGTGGCCCGGCGCTCGGTCAGCCGCCTGCGCGCGCCGGTGAACGCCTCGAGCACCGTCGGCGAGTAGCGATCGCTCCCGAGCTCGAGATCCGGCTGCCGCTCGAGCGCCTCCATCATCGCCGCCTCGGCGAGATCGCTCCGATCGAGCGCGACGTACGCCACCGCGAGCTCGCGCTGGATGGTCACGATCTGATTGCCGGTGAGCTCCCCGCCGCCGAGCAAGCGGTTGCCGAGCGCGACGGCCTCGGCGTAGCGCCCGCGCCGCACGTGCCCGTGCAGGGTCGGCAGCTCCGCCGAGATCCGCGTCTGCAGCGCGCGCACCTCGCCGCCGACGACCGGCTCGCCGGTCGAGGCCTCGATGACCCGGCGGCCCTCGTCCGAGAGCACCAGATCCGAGAGCGGCACCAAGACGACCTGCCCGCGCGAGAGCCGCTGCCGGCGCATCGCGTTGAAGCGCATGAGCCGCGAGGCCTCGCCCTGATCGCCGTAGTAGAGCTGCGCGACGCGGCGCATCGTGTCGCCCTGTCGGGCCACGTGCCGGAGCGGATAGGGCACGAGCAGCTCGGCGTCGACGTCGGGCTGCGCGCCGCCGATCTGCGGGTTCGCGCCGATCAGCTCGGAGGCGCGCCGCGGGTCGCCGTAGTGCTGGGTCGCGATCTGCGCCCAGGTCTCGCCGGCGCCGACCCGATGGTGCGAGACCCGCGGCACGGTGAGCCGCAGGCCCACCACGATCGCCGCGCCGCCCTGCGTCATCAGGCCGTTCTCCGAGACCAGCACGTGCTCCCGCCGCGCGTCGCCGTAGTAGCGCTGCGCGATCGACGCGAGCGTCTCGCCCGGCCGCACGACGTGGACGTACGCGGGCCCGTCGGCGCGCGCGGAGAGGGGGAGCGCCGCGAGGAGCGACGCCGCCAGGGCGAGGGCGGCTCTCACTCTTCTTCCTCCTCCGCGGGCAGCTCGGCCGGCGGAGGCGCGGGCGGCAGCGGCGGCGCGTCGGCTCCGTCGAGATCGATCTCGATGAGCTGCGTCTCGCCCTCGCGCACCCAGACCTCCTGGTTGACCTCGGGGTAGGCCTGGCTGCGGAACTTCAGCCAGTGGCGCCCCGCCGGCAGCGCGACGCGCCGCGCCGAGGGCGTGGTCAGCACGTGCTGGCCGTCGATGTGCACCTCCGCCCACGGCTCCACCACGAAGCGCAGATAGCCGGCGCGCTCGGGCACGACCGGCTGGCCCGCCTCCGCCGTGAAGCTGTCGCCGTCGCCGCTGAGCCTCCCCGACGCGGCCTGGATCGCGCCGCCGCTCCCGACGATCGCCATCGCGAGCAGCGCGTTCACGATCCACACGCCGCGCACCACCGAGCGATCGCCGCTGGTGCGGCGTGTGCGGTTCGGCGTCGACGCGGCGAGGATCTCCTCGGCCTCGTCGTCGGTCACCACGTTGAGCTCGCGCAGGTACATCACGACGCGCGCGTTGTGGTTGATCGGCACGCGCGAGCTGAGGAAGTCCATCAGGTCGTCGATCAGGCCCTGCGTGGTCGGATACCGGTTCGCCGGCATCTTCTCCATGCAGCGCGCCATGATGCGCTCGAGCGCCCGGGGCACCTCGGCGTTCAGCTTGCGCGGGCTGGTGTAGCGATCGAGCCGGATCTTCTGCATCACGGTGCGCGCGTCGTCCTCGATGAACGGCTTGCGCCCGGTGGCCATCTGGTAGAGCACGATGCCGAGCGAGAAGACGTCGCTGCGAAAGTCGAGCTTGTCGCCGAGGATCTGCTCGGGGCTCATGTAGCTCGGCGTGCCGAGGCCGGTGCCGGTCTCCGTCAGGTCGCTCAGCTTGTCGTCGCGGGCGATGCCGAAGTCCATCAGCTTCACCTCGCCGTGCTTCGAGATCATCACGTTGGCCGGCTTGATGTCGCGGTGGATGACCCCGCGGAAGTGCGCGTAGTCGAGGGCGCGCGCGACCTGCAGCGCGATGATGGCGGCGATCTCGATCGGCAGCCGCGGCGTCACCTCGAGGAGGTCGTACAGGTCGATGCCCTGCACGTACTCCATGATGATGTGCGTGGTGCCGCGGTCCTTGATGAAGTCGTAGACGTGGAGGATGTTCTCGTGCTGCAGCGAGGCCATGAAGTGGGCCTCGCGCTCGAAGCGCTTCGCGAAGCCGCTGTCGACCGCGATCGACGGCTTCAGCGACTTGATCGCGACCTCCCGGCCGAGCGGCTCTTGCACCGCCCGGTACACGACCGCCATGCCACCGCTGCCGATCTCGGCGAGGATCCGGCAGTTACCGATACGGTCCACCATCGGTGCGCGCGATCGTATGGCAGTCGCGCCCGCAAGTGTCAACGATTCCAGGGTATTTCGCCTCCTCGCAGGTGCGCGGGTGGGCTCCGCGCGGAGCGGTCTCCCGCGCATCGGACATCGGGGCCGAGCGGAGCGCTCCGGCTGACTGGACACCGGGGATGGGAAGCGCCAGCGGGTCGGCGCCGCGTAGCTCGGCCCGCGCGCTCGCGAAGCGCGCCCAGCCAACACTGCACAACGGGGACGGGAAGCGCCGACAGGACGGAAGGTCCGTGCCGCTCGACCGCGCGCTCGCGAAGCGCGCGCAAAGCCAACCCAGTCGCACGCCGCGAGCGGTCGCGATACGATCTCGCTACGCCGTGGCCACCACCAACCGCCATACCGACGCCGAGTTCCACGCGCAGCTCCAGGAGCTGAAGGATCGCCTGCTCGCGATGGGGGGCCGATGCGAGCAGCTCATCGCGCGCGCGATGCGCGCGCTCGAGGAGAACGACGGCGCCGCGCTCGAGGAGGTCGACGCGGCGGACCGGCGCATCAACGCGGACGAGCTGGCGGTCGACGATCTCGCGGTGCGGATCCTGGCGCTGCGCCAGCCGGTCGGGCGCGATCTGCGGCTGCTCGTGACGGCGCTGAAGGTGGTGGCCGCGCTCGAGCGCATCGGCGACGAGGCGGTGAACGTGGCGGAGCGCGCGCCGATGCTCGCGGCCAAGCCCGGCAAGGTGCAGGCGGCGCGCGCGCTGCTGCCGGAGATGGGCCGGCGCGGCGCGGAGATGCTGCGCCTGGTCCTCGACGCGTTCGTCGCCGAGAGCCCCGACGAGGCCGACCGGGTCCTGGCGATGGACGACGAGGTCGACCGCCTCTACGAGCAGGTGCTCGAGCACGCGCGCGTGTACATGAGCGCCCACCCGGAGGAGGCCGAGATCGGCCTCGGCGTGGCGCGAACGGCCAAGTACCTCGAGCGGATCGCCGATCTCTGCACGAACATCGCGGAGATGGTGGTCTTCATGGTGCAGGGCGTCGACGTGCGACACGGCATGTACGACCGGCGCCGCAAGAGCTGACGGGTCAGGACGCGAACGAGGCGTCGAGGGCGCGGAGCTCGTCGAGGAGCGGGCGGCCCGCCTCGGTCGGTCGCGCGTTCTCGAGCAGCACGCCGACCCCCGCGCGGTTCTTGGCGATGATCGCGCGGTAGCGCGCGTGGAAGGCTTCGGCGCCGGCGAGCGGATCGCCCCGCTCGATCATCGCGCGATAGAGCGCCGCCACCGGGAGGAACGCGTGCACCGCGAGGAGCACGCCGTGGAGCGGGCGCGGGTCGGGGCGCACCGGCGACGCGAAGAGCGGGTGGAACGCGTTCTCGAGGAGCGGATCGAGCTCGAGCATCGCGTTGAGCTTGTTGTGGGCAAACTCGTGGAGGATCGCCTCGGTCATCGTCATCGCGCTCGGGTGGAGCGTCAGGTAGATGGTGCCGAGCGCCTCGCGGTAGCTCGCCGAGAGGTGCTTCTCGTCGTCGGCGCCGACCGGGATCATCTGATGGACCACGAGCTCCATCTCCTCGCGGACGACGGGGAGATAGGCCTCGACGCGCGCGAGCCCGTCGCGCAGCGCCTCGACCCACGCGCTCGCCGGCCGGCCGCCGAGGTCGAGCGCGTTGCCCTGCTTGTCGGGGTGCGCCTCCACCATCGCGAGGGGGTTGTCGTCGACGGTCGCGAGCACGATCCCGCCGTCGATCGGGTGGAAGGGGCGCTCGGGAGCCGCTCGCAGATCGATGTCGCCGATCCCATCGGTCGCTCCGCTGCGCGACGGCAGTCCGCCCCCTGCAGACGACGGCAGGGGCCCGCCTACCGTCACTCCGCTTCGCTCCTTGATCGACCAGCGACCGCCCGCGAGCGTGGCGGGCCCGCCGCCCGGGAGCACGAACCGGCCGCCCAGGCAGACCACGCGCGCGGGGGTCGACGGGAGCGTGATCGAGAGGTCGGCGCCGGCGTGGACGAGCTCGACCGCGAGCGTGGCGCTGAGCGAAGCGGTGAGCGCGTCGACCCGCGGGCTCGGCGCGTCGAGCTCGCGCAAGACGCGGAGCTGCGCGCCGGCGTTCGGGCGCCGCAGGATCGCGAAGGCGCGACCCGGCTC